>CAVDJG010000378.1:0-2060 GCA_963609005.1 Acidaminococcaceae bacterium | reverse complement strand
GCTATGGTTTATCGTGCCAAGGGAACGGTGAAGGACATGGAGTTTGTGCAGTTTCATCCCACGGCACTTTTCCATCCCGGCGAAACACATCCCGCGTTTCTCATAACCGAGGCCATGCGCGGCTACGGCGGAATACTGCGTCTGCCCAACGGAGAAAGCTTCATGGAGAAATATGACGAGCGCCTCTCGCTCGCTCCGCGCGACATAGTGGCTCGGGCCATCGACAAGGAAATGAAGATACACGGGCTTGACCATGTGTGTCTGGACGTGACGCATAAGGACCCGGAGGAAACAAAACGGCACTTCCCCAACATCTACCACAAGTGCAAGACGATAGGCATTGACATCACAACCGACTACATTCCGGTGCGACCGGCGGCACACTACATGTGCGGCGGCATAAAGGTGGACACCAACGGACAGTCGTCGATAGAGCGGCTGTATGCCATTGGCGAGTGCTCATGCACTGGTCTGCACGGAGGCAACCGCTTGGCGAGCAACTCTCTCATAGAGGCTGTGGTGTATGCCGATGCTGCTGCGCGCCATTCTTTGGAACATGTAGACGAGTATGACTTCAACGAGAATGTGCCGGAATGGAACGATGAGGGCACAATGACAAACGAGGAGAAGGTGCTTATAACCCAAAGCGTGAAGGAAGTGGGCGAAATCATGAGCAACTATGTGGGCATTGTGCGCAGCGACTTGCGCCTGAAGCGCGCATGGGATCGCCTTGACCTGCTCTACGAGGAAACCGAAGCGTTGTTCAAGCGTGTGAAGGCAAGCCGCGACATATGCGAGCTGCGCAACATGATAAACGTGGGCTATCTCATCACGCGCAGCGCAATAGAGCGCAAGGAATGCCGCGGACTGCATTTCACCACCGACTATCCGCTGCACGCCTACGACAAGAAATAATCGCGGCCACTGCCGCACAATATATACAAAGACACGCCAAACCTGCACGGTTGTTGCCGCAACAGGCTTGTGGCGTGTCTTTGTCGGTTTATGGTTGTTAGTGTAATTTTATATAAATTTCACCCGAAAGCCCTGGAAACCTGCGGAACTCGGCGGGTTTTCGGGGTTTTATTTTCGTGCTTTTGCGAAAAAATGTTATAAAAAATTTGGGACATTCACTTTCCGCCTATACCTTTGCACTTGTCGTCAGACAATTATATCATAAATCCAACACCGCATGTATGGGCTGTGTCCGGGTGGATGTGTATGGCAAATGACGGCAGAAAGAAGAAGATGTATAGCACAACAAAATAACAATGAAAGGAAAATGCTTATGAAGAAGACTATGAAAACAATGTTTCGCGCAGCCTGTTTGCTGCTGATGGCCACCCTGATGTGCGCTCCGATGACAAGTTGTGACGACGACAACAACGAAGGTCAGGAAAGCACAGAAAACCACGGTGAAATAAAGAAAGGTGTCACAACCGTGACGGTTATCCCCTCGGCCGATGCCTTGAAATACTGTGAAATGACCATGGAGTATTGCGATGCCAACGGCGAAGTGCACACCGAAACGATAGACAAAAGCCTTTGGTTGGCTGCCATCACTACCGATGCCCTTCCCGAAGACGGCCAAGTGGTAATAAAACAGAAAGCAAAGGCAGGCGTACAGCTCACACAAGACACCTACAACATAGGTGCTACCGTGGTGCTGGTATTCGCTGGTAAATATGCCGACGGCACATTATCCGGCGCAAGCGACTTGAAACTCGGCCGCAACCACATTGAGCAAGGTCTCACAAAGGACAGTTTCAACAAATATCTCACGGAGAATCCGGTGTTCTACAGCACCAAGTTTACTATCTCAAAGCGTGTCGACAACACCTCTGTCAACGTGACGGAGAAGAAATAGAACGGGCTGCTCATGGCTGCAGCAACGCCTAAGATAGGCATGCGCTGAACCGATATGCAATGACATGGCGGCGGACTTTTGGTAAAACACCAGTCCGCCGTCTTTTTTTTTGTCCCTTGATTGAAGGGATAATATTAAGGTCTTCTCTTCAATTTTCGGTTTGAAAATGTTTGGAACGTATAGAGATTGAAAG
>CAVDJG010000377.1:0-2162 GCA_963609005.1 Acidaminococcaceae bacterium | reverse complement strand
TGACAATCTGCCGGTAGTGCATCGCCCATTCCACTATATTTCTTTTCTTCTTCATCGTGTTCTATCTTTTGTCGTGCAAAGCACTTGAATTCTTCACTTTCACGCCCGTACACACTTTCTGCTGTCCCTCAACAATGAGTTTGTCACCGCTGTTCAATCCACTCGCAATAACCACACCGTTGCTCCGATACTCGCCAAGGGTGACGCTGCGGCGCACAGCTTTTCCGCCCTCGTCAATCCATACGAAATGGCTGTTGTCGTCGGCTATCTGAACAAGCGATGCCGGTATCACAATGTCTGTGGAAGCAAGACTTGACGAAGACGCATCCGTATGGCCAAGACTCACTTGCGAAACCATGCCGGGAAGCAAGGCATTGTCTGTGCCCTCCACACGAATCTTCACGCTATAAGAACGGGATATAGGGTCGGCAATGACTCCTTTCTCCACCACAAAGCCTTCATATTGCTTGTCGCCAAGGGCTTGCACCTGTATTCTGGCTCGTTGACGAACATGGATGCCAGCCATCTCACTCTCAGGAACAGAGATTTTCACGTTCAGCACATTGGTAGTAACGAGTTTCACAATGGGCATTCCCGGTGCAGCGTTTTGTCCCACCTCAACATATTTCTCAGAAACAACACCGCTGAAAGGAGCATAGAGGTTGCAGTCGCCAAGACTCTTGCGTGCTATGGCCTCTGCTGAAACGGCTTGCTGGAGTTGGCTCTGCGCTTCCACCCACTTGATGTCGGGCAGACTGCCCTTGTCGTGGAGTTGCTTCATGCGCCTAAAAGCATCCTCGGCCTGCAGCTTGGTGGAACGGGCCATCTCATAACTGTTCTTCACTTGGGTCGGGTCAACAGTGGCTATCAACTGCCCCTTGCTCACTCTGTCGCCCACCTTTACACGCAGATGCGTGACGGTGCCGCCCGCAGTGAAGCTAAGGGAAGAACCGCTCTCCTCCTCTACCGTTCCCGAATAGCCATAATTGCCTTCGGCCGCAGAGGATGTGTTCGATTCCACTGTCATCTCCTTAACGTTTACGGCTTCAACAACCTCTTGCTTACTTTCCTTTTTGCCGCAACTTGCGAAGAGTGACAGGCACACAGCCACGGCAACAAAACTTACTTTTTCCATATTTCCATTTGTCTGATATTTCCAAAATCGGCTGCAAAGTAAGTCCTTTCCTATGGCTTTATCAGACAAGCAAAAGCCACATAAGTGTTCTATCTATCCACATGGATTGTATCTTTAGCCAATAAGAACACTTTCGTACCGTTTAGCAACACTTAACATGCGGCAAAATGTTCTACTTTTGCACATGAACAACAAGACCTCGCATGAAAACAGAAAAAGACTACTTACAGCAGTTTGAAAGCATCGGCGACTCCGACGTTTCCGTCTTCGAGAACCTTGCGGAAAACCCGCCAGAGAATGTACAGGCAGAGAGTTATGTGGCACTGCTATGCACGTCGGGCAAGGCATATTGCACAGTGGAAGGCAAGAATGTGCACGTTGGGGAGAACGACTTTCTGATTGGTCATCCAAATGTTTTCGTAAACAACATCATGATCAGTCCCGACTTCAAGTGCCGCGGCATGATTATGTCGCCCACTTATTTCGAGACCGTTTTCTTCCTGGCCGGCAACTACTGGGACATCGGACAGGCCGTCAACCGCAATCCGGTTGTTCATCTGGAAAAAGAAACGGCGGAAAACTTCCTCTTCAATTTCTCCATAATCAAGAGGAAGTTAGTGCAGACCCACATGGAGCATCATGCGCTGATCATAAAGCACCTGTTGCAAGCTCTGCTTTTCGAGCTTTACGACTATCTGATGCCCAATCTGCAACTGCAAGACGCCACCTATAATTTCTCATCTGCCGAGGTGCTATTCAAACGGTTCACCCAGATGCTTGCCCATGAATGTCCCCGGGAGAGAGAGGTGAAGCATTATGCCGAAGCTCTCTGCATAACACCAAAGTATCTCTCGTCGATCTGCAAACGGCAGAGCGGCAGAACTGCATCTGAAATAATCAACGGCATCACCGTGAACTACATAAAGAATATGCTCACTTCGTCAGACCGCAGCATAAAGGAAATAGCCACCGAGATAGGCTTCAACAACATCTCGTTCTTCGGAAAGTATGTGCGGAGAGAACTGGG
>CAVDJG010000376.1:0-2242 GCA_963609005.1 Acidaminococcaceae bacterium | reverse complement strand
CAAGCACACCTCCGGCATTGGGATGCAGGGCTATGTCGCGGAGAATTTTGCGGGTGTTCTCATGGTCGCCGCTAAGTTGTGAGCAGCCGTAGTTGTGGTGCCAGGCGTAGATGGAGTCGATGTTCTCCTCGCCAGTCTCGGCGCGCATCTTTGCGGCGAGCTTTTCGGCAATGCCGTTCACGCAGCCAACGGTAGGAACAATCCAGAGTTCGTTGCGAGTGCCCACGTCGCCGCTCTTGCGCACGTAGCCTTTGAAGGTGCGCTTCTCGTCCTTTATGGAGAGCGAGTCGTCCACCGGGTGATACTCATAGCTAAGCGTACCGGCGAGATTGGTCTTCAGATTGTTCTCGTTCACCCAGTCGCCGGCCTTCAGATCCACCTTTGCGTGGCCAATAGGATAGCCGTATTTGATGATGTCCGTGCCGGCTGGCGTGTCAGAAAGCAGTATTTTGTGGCCTGCAGGCGTGTCCTGGCCGACGGTTATGCACTTGCCGTCAACCTCTATCACCTCGCCTTTCTTCTTCGGTTGCAGACAAACCACCACAGTATCCTTGGGGTCTATCTTTATAAATGTTTGCTCCATAAATCAGTTGTTGTTTGTTTTAATGTATGGTATATTGTTGTTTTATGTTTGTTCTATGTTCTATCGAATGTACGGTATATGTTGTTTTATGTTTATTCCACGTCGTTTCGTATGCCATTCCGCAACCGCTGCCTACTGTATCAGATCTGGTCGCGGCGATAGAAGTCGATGTTCTCCTTGGTCAGAAGCTCTATCGGCATATAGTTGACCATGGTCACCTTCTTCTTGAGCACTATGGCTTCAAACAGGCACTCCACGCAGGAGTAGCCTTGCAGATAGGCATGCTGGGCGATGAGGAACGAGATGGAACCCTCACGCAGGCACATGGCGTTTTTGCCCACCATGTCGTAGCCCATTATCTGCACGTCGCGCCGGTTGCTGCGCAACAGAAATTCGCCCACGAGGTGGGCTTTTGAGTTGAGAGTGATGCAGTGGTGGACATGAGGATGCTCCTTGAAGAAGTCTTCCAGTATGTTGTCGTACTGCGAACGGTCTACATCCAGCGGCAAGTTTACCTCAAAGATCTTCACGTCGGGGAAGTGGTCGCGCATATAGTGGCGGAATCCCGTCTCGCGGTTTTCCTGCTGCTTGCTCGCAACGTTGGCATGCTTCATCTGCTTCATCAGCATTATCTCCGTTTCCTTGGCGGCTATGAGCATCAGCATGCGCCCTGCGAAATAGCCGCTGCAAAAGGAGTCCTGCCCATAGAACGCCAACGGCTTCAAATCAGGCATGAACGAGTCGAGCAGTACGAACGGTATAGACCGCTCATGCAGCTGGTCGGTGAACTTGCGCGTGATGTCGAGCCTCGAAGGCACCACCACTACGCCGTCGGGCTGGGCATTAAGACACTCTTCAGCCACCTTGCTGAACGTGTCAAGGTCAAAGCGGTTGTAGCATTTCACCGTCACCGCCACGTGGAAGTCGCGTCTGCGCTCGCACGCCTCCATGGCTCCTTCCTCTATTTCCTCCCAATATGCTTCCGACTCGTGCTTGGGTATTATGAGATAAAACAGGTACTTCTTGTTGTAGGCCAGTGCGCTCGCATACATGTTCGGGCGATAGTCCATCTCCTTGAGGGCCTTTTCTACCTTCTCCCTTGATGCTTTCGACACATTCGGTCTGTTGTGTAAAACCCTGTCCACTGTGCCCACCGACACGCCGGACAGACGTGCAATATCCTTTATCCTTGTCTTGTCAGTTGCCATTCACTCTTATGTTTTTCCAAACTTGGCCAACTTCTGTATGTCCTTGGCCAACTTATTATATATTCTTGGCTACCTTATATTATATATATCCTTAAATACATAGCTCTGTGCGGGCAAATCCGCACCGGCAACCACGCTGCTCTCCCTACGGAGACGGTTGCCGCAACCACATGAAAAGGCTTTGCCCGACGGCACCAACGGTCTTTATGCCGTGAAAATGCCGTCGGGTTGAGCCTCCACTACCCTATTTTGCGTAAAGGGCAACTATGGTTTCATATTTCTCCTGCTTGCCGCTTGTCTGCTTCGGCTCACCCACTTTCTTGCCGTGTTCATACACCTGCTCGAAACTGAGTTTGCCGTCTTCGAAGTCTTTGCCTATACCGGAGTCGAAGCTAGCGTAGCGTTCTTTCAGCATGGCCGGCAGTTCGCTGTGCTCCAGTATGGCGGCAGC
>CAVDJG010000375.1:0-2378 GCA_963609005.1 Acidaminococcaceae bacterium | reverse complement strand
GTTATCAGCCCCGCCAGCAAGGTGGCTACCGTCCGCGTTACAACGCCGAGGGCCAGCAGGGCGGCTATCAGCCCCGCCAGCAAGGTGGCTACCAACGTCAGGGCGGCTATCAGCGTCAGGGCGGTTTCCAGCAGCGTGGCTACAACAATCACGGCGGTTTCCAGCAGCAGCGTGGCGCATACCGTCCCCATACTGCCGACTACGACCCCAATGCAAAGTATAGCTTGAAGAAGCGTATAGAATATAAAGAGGAGCATGTAGACCCGAACGAGCCTATACGTCTTAACAAATTCCTCGCCAATGCCGGAGTGTGCAGCCGCCGCGAGGCCGACGAATTCATACAGGCCGGCGTGGTTATGGTCAACGGTACGGTCGTTACTGAGCTTGGCACAAAGGTGCTGCGCAGCGACGAGGTGAAATTCCACGACCAGCCCGTGAATTTGGAAAAGAAAGTTTATGTGCTGCTCAACAAGCCCAAGGACTGCGTTACAACCAGCGACGACCCGCAGCAGCGCAAGACTGTGATGGATCTTGTGAAGAATGCATGCCCTGAGCGCATATATCCCGTGGGACGTCTCGACCGCAACACCACTGGCGTGCTGCTTCTCACCAACGACGGCGACCTCGCTTCGAAGCTCACCCATCCCAAGTTCTTGAAGAAGAAGGTGTATCATGTATATCTCGACAAGAACGTCACCGCACACGACTTGCAGCAGATTGCCGACGGCATAGAGCTGGAAGACGGCGAAGTGCATGCCGATGCCATTGAATATGCAAGCGACACCGACAAGAGCCAGGTGGGCATAGAGATACACAGCGGCAAGAACCGCATCGTGCGCCGCATATTCGAGCACCTCGGCTACCGCGTGGTGAAACTCGACCGCGTGCAGTTTGCCGGTCTCACCAAGAAGAACCTGCGCCGCGGCGACTGGCGCTTCCTCACCGAGAAGGAAGTGGATATGCTGCGCATGGGTGCATTTGAATGATATAACGAATTGTTTACGGCGAGACGCGGAGCGTAGGTTCCGCGTCTCACGTTAATATACCGACAGAAAAAACGACATTAACAATGGAAACAATAAAACGTACAAAAGTCGCCGACGTGCTCTGCTGCACCGATTTCGGCAGCGCAGTATGCGTTAAAGGTTGGGTGCGCACCCACCGCAGCAGCAAGGCCGTCGACTTCATCGCGCTTAACGACGGTTCAACGATTAAGAACGTGCAGTTGGTGCTCGACCCCTCGAAATTCGATGCCGAGATGCTGAAACAGATCACCACAGGTGCATGCATCTGTGCCACCGGAACCCTCGTGGAGAGCCAGGGCAAGGGACAGACATCGGAAATACAGTGCGAGTCGCTCGAAATCTACGGCTTGTGCGGCAGCGACTATCCCATGCAGAAAAAGGGACAGACGTTTGAATATATGCGCCAGTATGCCCACCTGCGTCTGCGCACAAACACCTTCGGGGCAGTGATGCGCATACGCCACAACATGGCAATGGCCATACACACCTATTTCCACGAGCATGGCTATTTCTATTTCAACACGCCGCTCATCACCGCAAGCGACTGCGAAGGGGCCGGACAGATGTTCCAGGTGACTACAAAGAACCTCTACAACCTGAAGAAGGACGACGAAGGAAAGATTGACTACTCCGACGATTTCTTCGGCAAGCAGACTTCGCTCACCGTGAGCGGACAGCTTGAGGGCGAGCTCGGGGCCACGGCTCTCGGCGCAATCTACACCTTCGGACCTACGTTCCGTGCCGAAAACTCCAACACGCCGAGGCATCTCGCCGAGTTCTGGATGGTTGAGCCGGAAGTGGCTTTCCTCGATCTTGCCGGACTTATGGAGCTTGAAGAGGACTTTATAAAGTATTGCATACGTTGGGCTTTGGACAACTGCAAGGACGACATCGAATTCCTCAACCAGCGCATTGACAAGGGACTCGTGGAGCGTTTGCAGGGCATTCTCAATTCCGACTTCGTGCATTTGCCCTACACCGAGGGCATACGCATCCTGCAGGAGGCCGTCAAGAACGGCAAGAAATTCGAATTCCCGTGCGAATGGGGCGACGACCTTGCCTCTGAGCATGAGCGTTTCCTCGTGGAGGAGCATTTCAAGCGTCCGGTGATAATGACCAACTACCCGAAGGCAATCAAGGCTTTCTACATGAAAATCGACGAAGGCGAGTCGGGATATGACGGCAAGAGCGGCCAGACGGTGCAGGGCACCGATGTGTTGTTCCCGCAGATAGGCGAGATAATTGGAGGTTCGGTGCGTGAGGAAAGCTACGACAAACTCATGAACGAGATTGAGGAGCGCAACATTCCTATGAAGGACATGACGTGGTATCTCGACACCCGCAAGTATGGGT
>CAVDJG010000374.1:0-2455 GCA_963609005.1 Acidaminococcaceae bacterium | reverse complement strand
GAAACTTATAGATGCCCTTTCCGTTCTGTATATCATTGAGCCATTCACCAGTGTAGACATCTCCGTCGGCATAGCGGTTCACCCCTTTTCCCGAACGTTGGTTGTCTTTCCACATGCCGTCATAGGTAGTGCCGTCGCCCCAATCAAAAAATCCCTTGCCGCTTTTCTTGTCGTCTTTCCAGTTACCGTCATAATAGGCACCGCTTGCAAACACATATTTGCCCTTTCCTTGACGCTTGTCCTGCTGCCAATAGCCGTCATATTTGTCGCCATTGTAATAGTACATCACGCCGTGCCCCTGCTGGTAGTCACGAAACCAAAGCCCGACATATTTGTTGTTGTTCATGAAATAATAGGTTCCGTTGCCGTGTTGCTGGTCTTGAAACCATTCGCCTTCATACTTTTCTCCGTCGGAGAATGTATATATGCCTTGTCCCTGTCGCCGTCCCTTCACATATTCACCCTCATAGGTGTCGCCGTTCTTGAATATTGTCAAGCCTTTGCCATACGGCTTGCCCGACTGCATCTGGCCCTTATATTGACCGCCGTCGTGCGTAACGCAAGAACCCAGAACTATTTTCTGCGCACTTGCTACAATTGGCAAAGCAACAAGGAATAACGATAATATTATATGTTTTTTCACTCTAATTTCCCAATGTAAATTGATATTGCCAAAATTATGAATTTTAAGTGACACGGCAAAATGTATTTAGTTTTTTTATTACAAAAGCCCTGCCATTTCCACACTTAAAAGATGAAATTGCTTTCAGTTTACCGTAATATGGAAACATCCCTGATGCACCTCATATTTCACGAGGCACCTGTTTTGCTGGCGCATATCGTTAAGCACCTCGCTCAGCACCCATTTCAATGTGTCGTTGCTCACTCTGCGCCTTGGTTTACCGTCAGGGGCTTCAACTGTCTTGTACCTGTTGTAGCACACATCGAATGTCGTGCCATACAAATGGCAACTGTTTTGTGTGGCATTGCCGTTGTGGCCACGCAATTGGGCTATGTCGGCTCTACTGCGCAACACCGAGGTGACAATTATTTTATGGAGCGGTATGCGCTTCACTTGCAAACTGTCGAAGAAGTTTCTGCCGATGTCTTGAAGAAGCACCGATGCCTTAGGCACAAGATATGGAATGCTGCTTTTCAGCTTGTCTACATAGAAGAAAGGGTTGCAACCCACATACACGAGTTCCGACTTGCGCAGTTCGGCATCATTACGGTCGGCTACCGGCTTCACGCCATTGCGTTGTGCAGCAACAAGCTGCACGTCGTTCTGATCGGGAAAGGCCTTGCCGAAATTGCTTACGCTATATATGCGGCTTTTCACAAGGCTGCCGTCAGGCATAAAAAAGCGTGAGCGTTTTCCTCCGCCGTCGGCATTATATAAGGTATCCTCCGGCATACCGGCGTCAACTGTAAGCGCAACGCTGTCACCGACTGCGGCCTGTTTGTCTGGCGACAGTACATCGGCACGGTTGCCCTCGGCTATCGACGGAAACGCACAACGCAAGCACGCCAATGCTATTACAGTTACGCCAAACCCTTGTAAATATCTGTTTTTTGTTATTTTCATAATATATCTGTCGGCAAGAATTGCTCTGTCTACACACAGAAACGCCGTTGCCAATATTTATATCATGCAAAGTTACACAAGATTAGATTTAAATGCAACTTGCGGCAAGCACATGAATGTTAATTGTATTTAAAAAGCATTACACATGACAGAAGGTGTAAACCCGAAGAAACAACACATTACAATCATACGGCCCCGCTCGGGACAAACAAATTTCTCCCAAGCGAGGCCGTATGGTTTTATTCTACAATATCGCTTTTGCGGGCATCACTCCCCCACGATTTGCCGTGCACGCTCAAGGGCAATGTCGATATGGCTACAGATATTTTCCTGTCCAACCAAATCATAGAAGCGGGCTTTTTCCAAAGCCTTATGCACTTTGGGGTTTACACCCGAAAGCACGATCTGAATACCCTCATTGCGGCTCATAATGCAGAGATTGGTGAGATTGTGTATGCCTGTCGAGTCAACAAACGGCACTTTGCGCATTCTTATTATTCGCACTTTCGGTCTGTCGCCGAAAGAAGCCATTATTTCTTCAAAGCGGTTTCCTGCACCGAAGAAATACGGCCCGTTTATTTCATACACCTCAACACCGGCCGGTATTACAAGATGTTCAATGTTTCCATTGCTCATGTCAGTCTCCTCGCTTATCTCATCCATTACCACCTTGACATCTGTCGTTTCCGACATTCGTTTCATAAAGAGCAGACATGCAATGACGAGACCCACTTCAATTGCCACCGTAAGGTCGAATATTATCGTAAGGAAGAAGGTAATCAACAACACGCAGACATCACTCTTCGGATTTTTCATCAGTGCTGCAAACGATCGCCATCCACACATGCCATACGCCACTACTACCAAGAC
>CAVDJG010000373.1:0-2607 GCA_963609005.1 Acidaminococcaceae bacterium | reverse complement strand
CAGGATGTGAATGACAGCCAGCGCCGCGAGACCAAGAGTAGCCACGAGGGCATACCAGTTAGCTCCCAAGAACTTGCAAATCATGTCGTAGCCTTCGCCCGAAAAGAGAGCGACAACGTTCATTGACATGTGGAATGTCAGGAATAGGATGAGCGCAATGCCAGTTACCGACATCACTACTTTCCTACCAATGGATGAGTTGATTAACCACATAAGAAATGATTGAAAAATTAGATTATTTAATTATTTAATGAATAGTCTTGCGCCCCACACATGCGCAGCCCGAGCCGAACATGGATGAGTGTAATGAGTTGATAACAGATAACTGCCATACTTTACAATGGGTATTTGCACACCCTTATTTTGCCGCAAAATTACTATAAATTAATGATTAGGCAAAAGCTTTCAAAGCAAAAATCGATTTTTATGCGTAATTTTGCGCTACATATTTTATACAGTTTTCAATGGTTTTTCACTACGATGTCATCGTTGTCGGCGGAGGACACGCCGGCTGCGAGGCCGCGACGGCTGCGGCAAACATCGGCGCAAGGACGTGTCTGGTGACAATGGACATGAACAAGATTGCGCAAATGAGTTGCAACCCTGCCGTTGGCGGAATAGCAAAAGGCCAAATCGTCAGGGAAATTGACGCGCTTGGCGGATACATGGGACTCGTTACCGACGCCACAGCAATACAGTTCAAAATGCTCAACCGCAGCAAGGGGCCCGCAGTATGGAGTCCCAGGGCACAGTGCGACCGCGGAAAGTTCATCTGGCAATGGCGCACAGTGCTCGACAACACCCCAAACTTGTCTATCTGGCAGGACCAAGCCGACGAACTAATCGTGGACAACGGCGAGGCCACAGGCATACGCACGGTATGGGGAGTGGAGCTTAGGGCCAAGTGTGTGGTCGTTACAGCTGGTACATTCCTCAACGGACTGATGCACATCGGCCGCCACAAACAGCCCGGAGGACGCATTGCCGAACCGGCGGTGCCCCACTTCACCGAGAGCATAACGCGCCACGGCATACGCAGCGGACGCATGAAGACGGGCACACCCGTGAGGATTGACCGCCGGAGCGTGCACTTCGAGGATATGGAAGTGCAGGACGGCGAGAACGATTTCCACCGCTTTAGTTTTATAAGTAGCCACAGACCACTGCGACAGTTGCCGTGCTGGACGTGCTACACCAACCGAGAAGTTCACGAAACTCTGCGCGGCGGACTTGCTGACTCGCCGCTATACAACGGGCAAATTCAGAGTATCGGGCCCAGATACTGTCCTTCCATCGAAACAAAGCTCACTACTTTTCCCGACAAAGACCAGCATCCGCTGTTTCTTGAGCCTGAAGGCGTAGACACAAACGAGATGTACCTTAACGGATTCTCGTCGTCGCTGCCCATGAACGTGCAGATTGAGGCTCTGAAGAAGATTCCTGCTCTGCGCGACGTGGCGGTATACCGTCCGGGCTATGCCATCGAGTACGACTATTTCGACCCGACGCAACTGCAGCACACGCTCGAATCGAAGGTAATCAAGGGACTCTACTTCGCCGGACAGGTGAACGGCACCACAGGATATGAGGAAGCGGCAGGCCAAGGCATGGCCGCAGGAATAAACGCAGCACTGCGCTGCGGCGGAAGCCAACCGTTTGTGATGGCGAGAGACGAGAGTTACATCGGCGTACTCATTGACGACCTCGTGACAAAGGGTGTGGACGAACCCTACCGTATGTTCACTTCGAGAGCCGAACACCGCATACTGCTGCGACAGGACGATGCCGACGCACGACTTACGGAGCGCGCCTATGCCGTTGGAACGGCAAAAAAAGACCGCTACGACTGCTGGATGCGGAAGAAAAGCGCGATGACGGAGATTGAAAACTACTGCAAGACCACTTCGGTGAAGCCGAGTGAAATAAACTCTTCGCTCGAAAAACTCGGTACAACGCCACTGCGTGAGGGATGCAAACTGGCCGACCTGATAAGCCGTCCACAGATTTCCATGGCGGCACTGGCTGAAATACTGCCCGAATTTAAGGCGGTTCTCGACCGTCCTACCGAAAGAAAGGAAGAGATAGCCGAGGCTGTGGAAATAAGAATCAAATATAAAGGTTATATAGAGCGTGAGAAAATGGTGGCTGAAAAGATGCACCGACTTGAGAATATCAAGATAAAAGGTCGCTTCAACTACCGCGAAATGAAACAGCTCTCAACGGAAGCCAGACAAAAACTCGAAGCGATTGACCCGGAAACGATGGCGCAGGCAAGCCGCATACCGGGCATTTCGCCAAGCGACATCAACGTAATGCTCGTGCTGATGGGACGATAAGCCCACAGCACGAGCATTGTTTTTTGCTTGCAGAGCAGCCATGCGCGAAACAGAACGGCAGCATCCAAGAAGCGGAATACGGCAACTTGTACGAAACACATGCGGCAACATCCACGAAACAGAGCGGCGCACGCACCAAACAGAATAGCTGCACACACAAGACGAAGCAACCACGCACACCGCAAAACAACCACAGGCACGGATTGAAGCCACCACGGGCAACGAGAGCAAGCGTACGGCTTATTGAAAATCAGTTCCACGTGAAACTTTT
>CAVDJG010000372.1:0-3083 GCA_963609005.1 Acidaminococcaceae bacterium | reverse complement strand
GGACGGAGCAGCACCTTCGGCGAGGGCACGAAGGTCACGGTGAAGAAAGCCAACTACAGCATCACCGTGGTGAAACTGCAGGACAAGCGCTACTACTCCACCCTGCGCGACAAGATGATGTGGGGCGCCGACGTGCGCTGACGGCGCAGCCTCCATACACCGCACAACAGAAAAGATGAAGATTCCCGGCATTTCATGCGACAAATACAGCATCGCCTCCATAGCCCGATGGCTCTGGGCGGCATGGCAGGGCAACCGGCTGCAGGCCATTCTCAACGCCGCGCTCGGACTGGCTTCGGTCGTCGTGAGCCTGCTTTCGGTGTGGGCCATGCAGCGCGCCATCGACGTGGCATCGGGTGCGGTGGCAGGCGACATCTACCGTGCCGTGGGCGTAATGGGCGGCTTGGTGCTGTGCGGCTTTGCCATCCAGATTTCACGGATATGGGTGCGCAACATCCTCGGAGTGCGTGCGCAGAACAAGATGCAGCAGAGACTGCTCGACAGGATGCTGCGTTCCGAGTGGCACGGACGTGAGCTGCACCACTCGGGCGACGTGATGAACCGCCTCGAACAGGATGTCACCACCGTGGTCAACTTCCTCGCCGAGACACTGCCCAACACCCTCTCGGTGGGCGCACTCTTCGTCGGCGCGTTCGCCTACATGTTCTCCATGGACAGGGGACTTGCCGTCGTGACCGTGGCAATCATCCCCGCGTCGCTGCTTTTCAGCAAGATCTACGTCCGCAAGATGCGGCGGCTGACGCGCAAGGTGCGCGATTCCGACAGCCAGGTGCAGAGCGTAATGCAGGAGACAGTGCAGAACAGGATGCTCATAAAGACCCTGGAGAGCGACTCGCTCATGGTGGACAAGCTGGAAGCCACACAGAACACGCTCCGCCACAACGTGGTGAAGCGCACCGCATTCAGCGTCATTTCCAACCTCATACTCAACTTCGGGTTCGCCCTGAGCTATCTCGTGGCTTTCCTGTGGGCGGCCCTCCGCATGTCGGCACACACGCTCTCGTTCGGCGGCATGACGGCTTTCCTGCAACTGGTCAACCGCATACAGTCGCCGGCACGCGACCTCTCGAAACTCATACCGGCATTCGTGGAGGTGTTCACGGCGGCAGAACGCCTCATGGAACTGGAGGAAGCGCCGCTCGAAGAACAGGGCGACCCGCTGCCGATGCCGTCACCCTGCGGCGTGCGGCTTGACCACGTGAGCTACACCTACGACGATGCCCCGGTGATAGACGACCTCAGTTTCGACTTCCGTCCGGGCACCTGCACCGCCGTGTTGGGCGAAACAGGTTCGGGCAAGACCACACTGCTGCGCCTGCTGCTGGCGCTCATACGTCCACAACAGGGCGAGGTGCGCATCTATTCCGACGGCAATGACGCCACGCCGGTAAGCCCCCTGCACCGCTGCAACTTCGTGTATGTGCCGCAAGGCAACACCCTAATGAGCGGCACCATACGCCACAACCTGCTCATAGCAGCCCCTGACGCCACGGAAGACATGATGTGGCGCGCCCTGCGCACGAGCTGCGCGGAGTTCGTGGACGACCTGCCCGACAAGCTCGACACCGTGCTGGGCGAGAACGGAGCGGGACTGAGCGAGGGTCAGAGCCAGCGCATCGGCATAGCGAGGGCGCTCCTGCGCAACCGCCCCATCATGCTTTTCGACGAGGCGACATCTGCCCTCGACCTCCAGACGGAGCGCCGGCTGCTCGGCAACATTCTTGAACAAAACGACAAAACGGTGATTTTCATCACCCACAGAACGGCTGTCGTGGACTACTGCGACGCCACATTACAACTATGACGGACATCATAAGCATCTTCTTATTGGGGCTTGTCATCATCATACACCCGTGTACGGCTGCGCCGAACATCGCCGCCATGACCTACCTTCAAGGCAAAAGCCAAGGCAAAAAAGCCGTGCTGTGGATGTATGTCCTGGGACACACGCTGCTCTACATACTGCTCGGCACCGCCGCGGCATGGCTTGTAAGGACGGGCATCGTCACCATCAGCCACCAGACAGAATCCGCCTGGGCGACCCCATTGCTTGCCGGCGTGTTCACTCTCGGCGGCATCTACCTCGTCTTCACGTCGCTCTTCACCCACCATCACCACGCAGTCTCCGGCCGCAGCATGCTCCCCGGACTGTGGGGAGCGTTCCTCTCGGGCATCGTCATAGCCCTTGCCTTCTGTCCCGAAGCGGCAGTGTCGTTCTTCGGAGTACTCGTGCCGCTGTCGGCGGCATCACCTGCGGGACTGGCATTGCCCACAGTCTTCGCCACAGGCACAGCCCTGCCCCTCGCCGCGGCGGCAGTGCTGATTCAGCGCGGCACAAAGTTGAACCTCGGCTATCTGGGCAACATGCGGTGGTTCAACCTCGCTCTCGGCATACTGTTCCTCTGCACCGCCGCCGTGATAATCCTGTTCTAATCATCCGGCAGCACCCTGCCGGCACGCCGTAAACGGTGTTTTGGCGACCTGTTCACGGCCGTGGTCCGGTCGGCTCACGGCCGATATTCGGTCAGACCACGGACGTTGTTCGGTCGAACCACGACCGTGAACAACCCACCAGAAGGCATGTTTCGCATCGCCCGAAGGCAGTTTTCACAGTAGTAGACGCGTCCCTTTAGTAGTAGACGCGTCCCCGCGTCAAACCAGCGAGAGCCACTCACATATCGCCTGAGGGTTGCGGCGGGGACGCCGCAACTACTACCCTGCAACGGAGAAACACCATCTTAGTAGTTGACGCGTCCCCGCGTCAAACTCCACTAAAGCCATACACATATCGCTTGAGGGTTGCGGCGGGGACGCCGCAACTACTACTCCGCGCAACGGAGAAACCCTATCTTAGTAGTTGACGCGTCCCCGCGTCAAACCAGCGAAAGCCACGCACATATCGCCTGAGGGTTGCGGCGGGGACGCCGCAACTACTACTCCGCGCAACGGCAACTACTATTATTATGACTTCAAGTTTCGGATTTAGAATTTACGATTAAGAAATTTACATAAAAAAGGCTTTGAGATTTCCGTATTTCACGGAAAATGAGTAACTTAGATGT
>CAVDJG010000371.1:0-3117 GCA_963609005.1 Acidaminococcaceae bacterium | reverse complement strand
TCTTGCGCCCTAAAAAGTATGGTGCGAAGAGAGCTGAACAGTTGCGATTTTGCTGTGTTATCTCAACACGGTCTTCACGGTTTTGGTGTTGCCGTCGGTTGTTTTCACCTTTTTAATATACAGTCCCTTGCCGGGGTTTACGGTGCAGCGTCCCTGCAAGTCGTAGTATACTGTGCTTGCCACGCCAGTTTCAGCAGTGGTATGGTCTATTCCGGCAGGGTCAACGTTCACATAGTTGATGGTAACAGCAGGACCGTTGCCAACGAATGTGTATTTGTCAACAGGTATACCAAAGTCGTTGGGCACCTTTCCCTCATATATGTATTCCTTAATGGTGTATGTTACGGTGCAGGTGCCATACACACCATTGGGAATCCATTCGGCTTTCATGCTGGCAGGATCTGAACCCGGTTTCTCTCCACCCTGTGTTGGCGATTCAAAAGTTTCCGCCTTAGAGGTGCGTATGCAGTTGCCGGGATAGCAAATAGAGTGCGTTGTACCTTCGGGAAGCTGCGTTATGGCGGTCTCAATCGTCAGATAAGCATTCTCATCAGACACGTTTTTCACATACATTCCTGAACTGATGTAGCTCTCCATCGGGTCTTCAACGAGTTCAGTCCTTGTCAGCACAGAACCGTCGGGCACTACATTGCCTTCAGCATCTTGGAAAACGAAGGAGTCGGCTGTGGCTTGAGCAAACGAAGCCACGCTTGCCATCAGGCAGATGGCCAGGGTAAATGTTTTTTTCATAAATATTTGAGTGATGTTATACTTGCCATTAGTGAAAATTTCTCGCCACTCGGGGTTTTGCCTTCGCGGCAAAGCGGCAGCATCATCGCCGCGGTTTCTGCGTGCAAAGTTACTGCTTTTACTATTAATAAGGTGGAGATGTGACACTTTTTAACCTCAAAGGATAGCCCATTCCAAGCCTTTTGCAAGTGTCTTAGTTTCAGTGGTTTTCAAAAAGCGGCCACTTACGCATCGTAACTAGGCCACTTACGGGTCGTAAATGGCCCACTTACGGTGCGTAAGTGGCCGAGTTATGATGGGCAAGTGGCGCAGTGGCTGAAAACAAGTGTTCAGCCCAGCTCCGCAGTCTCGCGCCGCAGCGGATAATGTCCGCGCAGATATTCAAACTTTTCGGGATTGGTTTTCAGTCTCCGACTGTCCACTGTCGGGTCGTAAAGTTGCAGGGGATCGCCCGTAAAAACAAAGTCCTTGGGCAGCGAAGGCGGCACGATGAGACCAGGATTGGGCAAGTGGAAGAAGTCGCAGATGGCCTTCAAGCTCATGTTGTCGGCGTTCACCTTGCCGTCGGCGGAGTATCCGGCAATGTGGGGCGTACCGATATACACGGTGTTCAGCAAATCGAGGTTTATTTCAGGCTCGTTTTCCCATGTGTCTATGGCCGCCTGGCTCACCTTCCCTGTGCGTATGGCGTCCAGCAGAGCAGCGTTGTCCACCACCTCGCCACGACTCGTGTTCACTATGAACGGACGTTTGGCCAGACTATTGAAGAACTCTCGGTCGGCCATGTGCCACGTGGCATACGGCTCATTGCGCGTCAGGGGCACATGAAACGAGATGATGTCGGCCTCGGCGGCTATCCTTTCGAGACCCACATAGCCGGGACAGCCCTTGGGAGGGTCGCACACGAGCACCTTCATGCCGAAGGATTGCGCCACCTCCATGACCTTTGTGCCCACGTGGCCGCAGCCCACGATGCCCATAGTGGCTGTGCGAGGGTTGAGCATGCGGTCGCGGTCGAGCAGAATCAGCAGCGAGCGCATATACTGTCCCACCGACGCGGCGTTGCATCCCGGGCAGTTGCTCCACGCTATGCCCGCCTTGGCGAGATATTCCGTGTCGAGATGGTCAAAGCCGATGGTGGCCGTGGCGATGAATTTCACACGGCTCCCTTCCAGCAAACTGGCGTCGCAGCGTGTACGGGTGCGCACAATCAGTGCGTCGGCGTCGCTCACGTCGCTGGCACAGATGCTCTTTCCTTCCTTATATACCGCCACCACGTTCATGCGAGCCACGGCTTCGCGGATGTAAGGTATGCGGTCGTCTATCACAAACTTCATAGTGGCCGCAAAAGTACGTAAATTAGTGATAAAAACGGGGCTTATTCTGTGAAAAAGAGACACTTTGTTGGCTGTTTGGAAAAGATTATTTAGCTTTGCAAAGAAATAAAGATAAAAACGAGAAAATGTCATTCACAGAACAATGCAACAACATTTTCGGTCAGGCCATAAGGGACTATCACATGACCGACAATGTAGACACTGCCATCAAAAATCCGTATAGCAGAGGCGAAATAGACAACAGCCTGTACATGAAGTGCTGGATTGACACGGTGCAGTGGCACCTTGAGGACATTATACGCGACCCGCACATCGACCCCACTGAGGCTCTTGCACTGAAAAGGCGCATTGACCGCAGCAACCAGGACCGCACGGATCTGGTGGAGGAGATAGACACGTACTTCAGAACGCAGTATAGTGAGGTGATTCCGCAGCCCGACGCACGGCTCAACACCGAGAGTCCGGCATGGGCGGTTGACCGATTGTCCATACTTGCGCTGAAGATTTATCACATGAAGGAGCAGGTGGACCGCACCGACGCCACACCGGAGCACCGCGCAAAGTGCACCGCAAAGCTGGAAGTGCTGCTGGAACAGCAGAAAGACCTGTCGCTCGCCATCGACCAGTTGCTCGAAGACATTTCGCAGGGACGCAAGTACATGAAGGTGTACAAGCAGATGAAGATGTACAACGATCCCGCTACTAACCCCGTACTGTACGGCAACAAATAAGCTCCGTACATATATAAATATGTAAATCGGCTGCACGCACGTGGGCTAACCGCACTTTTGCGGTAGCCAGGCCGAACCTTAGCCATGAAAAAGGAACACATACTCGTAATGCGATTTTCCGCTTTTGGCGACGTAGCCATGGCAGTACCCGTGGTCTACTCGCTGGCCAAGGCTTATCCCGACGTGCGCATAACCGTATTGAGTCGCGGCTTCGCCAGAGCCTTGTTTGAGGATTTGGCGCCAAACGTGAACTTCATGGAGGCCGACACCAAGCACGAATATCGGGGAGTAAGGGGACT
>CAVDJG010000370.1:0-3165 GCA_963609005.1 Acidaminococcaceae bacterium | reverse complement strand
CGTATAGCGGCCCGGCCCGAACAGATCCAGCGCCTGACCGTCGCGGAAGAAGATAGCCTCCTGACTTTCATGCACGATAAGCTGAGAGCCGAAGTTGAAGTCCTCGATAGGGTGCTTCCAGACGAGCGTTTCGTTGTCGCCCTCATACTTGATGATACTGGCAAGCCCATCTTTCTTGATTTCTTCGCTCTTGATCCGCTCCGGCACATCATTCACATGGTCGCAAACGGGGCAGACGTATGTACTTGCCGCCTTGCTGGTGCGCAGCCGCACGCCGCACTGCTCGCAGGAAAACTCTGCCATCGTGCTCTGCTCAACCGAGGTATTGATAGGCTCGCCGCAAACAGGACACTTCGCCTTCTCGCCCTTAGACTGGTCGAAGACCACCATGTTTCCGCAGTGCGGGCACTCGCGTCCGGCCATTTTATCCGTGCGGACGCTGATGGTATAGCCGCACGAGCAGTCAATTTTCTTGCGGGCAAAAAAGCCCGTTCTTGCTTCGGCAAATTTGCCGCAGTGGGGACATTCGATAACAAATTTAGACATACCATCACATTCCTTATTGTTAAATTTTATTTCTGCGCAGCTGCGTATTTCCTGCCTATGATTACTTCCTGCGCTAATCATTTCATGCTGCGCAACATCCGTCCAAAGCAAAGCGCTTCGCTCAGCGGCGTCCTTATAGCCGGACAGCTTTCCAAACTCTATGGCAGCGTAGGCGTTATCTCTTTCATCTGTCAATACCACAGCGATGATACAAGCGCGACCACAACCGCGACCGCCACCGCAACGACAACACTGGTACACGTCTTTGAGCACTGTACTAACTTCTGATAATCATCCTCTCGGTGGTTCTCGCCCTCATTCCGCAGCGTTTCCACTTTCTTGTCTGTCTGCTCCAAATGCTCCGCATAGCGGGTCTTCAAATCCGCAATAGCTACGGGTTCAGCCTGCTCTGCATCCTTTATCTGCTCAGCAAGCGCGTCAAACAGAGACTTCTTCTCGCGCTGCAATTCCTCTGCCAATGTACCGACAGCAAATTTCTCAGCACGGGAAAGCCATCTATGCTTTGCCCACCATGTTTCTTCCTCTTGATATTGCTGTCGGCAATTCTCCACCGCAGAAGCATAGGACAGGTCGAAGTCATACAGCTTACGGATACATTCCTCGTCTACATAGCCTTGAATTGCGTATTTTTCTGCCGCTGAGTCAATATGTGCCTTATCTTTCTCCAGGTATAATGTACTCTTGCTTGTGTTCTGCCGAATGGTTTTACGCTGACACACAAGCGCATCAATGGTACGGCAATGCTCCTGCGCCAGTGCCTTTCCTAAATACGCCGCCGCGTTTTTGGAATCGTTATTCAGCACTTCCTCGAAAAAGCTGTCAGCTCTGGTCCAGTCCTCGTCTTCCAGCGCCATATTGCCGCGATCCAGCAACGAGACAATCTTACTTCCCGCGCTACCGGACGTGACCACCACTTCCTGCGTCTCGTCAGGGGTTGCGGTTTTGGGGCTGAGCTTCTTAATGCCGCGCAGAAGGTCCTGCATCGCGCCGACCTTACCCATGTCCTGCGCCTGCAATTTCGCAAACTCCTTCGGCATATCGTAGGCGTCGATGCCCTTAAAGCATGGGATCAGGTGTTTTTCCTTATCCTTTGCCATGAGCTTCAGGAAACGGCTCCACTCGTTCTTTACCCACACCGCGTTATAGTATTCGTAGTCCGTGCCCACGGCCAACATGACCTTGGCAGAGTTTAGCGCGGCAAAGATGTACGGCTCGTACTCCGTGCCGAGCTTGTCCTCTAATGTAATACGGCTGAAAAATACGCGGTAGTCTTTGGCAGTCAACGCATCATAGATATCCTGTGCCAGCACGGAGTCCAACGTGCGCTCACCGTCTTCATTCGTTTCCTTGTAGCAGATGAAAATGTCATAGGGCTGCTCGTTGGCAGACACCGCCACGATGCCTTTGCGGATATCCTCCAGCTGCTTAGCCTCCTCACGGTAGACTTTTCGTGCCACAGCATCGGCGTTTTCCAACGTTTGCTCAAAATCGCTGTCATCCATCACGCTGTCGAAGTTGGAGCGGTGACAGGTAGGGATTTTTTTACCCGTGGCCGGATCGTCCACATACTCGATGCCGTACTTGCACAGCACAAGTCCCCAATAGGCTTCGGCCTCCTCCGGGAAATCTGCCACGATGCTCTCGTACACACCGGCTGCTTTGTCAAATTCACAGCCTGCCCGAAGGCGATTGGCACGAGCAAAGAGCGACATTTTCTTCTCGCTATCCGCACTGGGAACCGTTTGTTTCGTTCCGCAATACTCACATACGGCAACGCTGCTGCCCTCAGTCAGGTCGATATCCCCACCGCACATCTTGCACTTGATAATTGACATACTTTTTCCTCAATTTTAGTCGCTGAAAAACGTAGCAAAGATTTCCTCAAATATGTATGGGTTACATCAATTCGTCAATTCTTTCATCTCTTTTTCAATCTCCGTCAAACGGTTCTCCATGTTCTGTCGCTTGCTGCCGGAGAAAAGGCCCTTCACACGGGGCAGTTCTGCCTGAATACGCTGTTTTTCCGTTTCCAGCGCAGCGATTCTGTTAAGGCGTATTTTTTCACGTACCGTATCGAGCTTCTTTGCCTGTGCTACAGCTTGCTCAACAACATCCTCGAAGCGGTCAAACAGTTTCCAGCCGAATACCTCAATCCGACCGTTCCTGCCATCACCGCAAGCCACAACAGTACCGTCCGAATGCACACCCACCGTCTGACAGCCATCGGAGGCAACCGCCACAATATCCGTCCAACCAGACACATTGTACTCACCATTGGAATGATAGCCGCAAGCCACAACGGTACCGTCTGACCGCAATCCTACCGTCTGGGAAAGGCCGCAAGCAATCGCTATAATATCAGTCCAATTGGACACAAAGCACTCCCCATCGGAGTTATTGCCACAAGCTACGACCGTGCAATCTGATTGCAATCCCACCGTGTGCTCAGGGCCGCAAGATATCGCCACAACATTTGTCCAACCAGACACATTGCACCGCCCGTTAGGATCATAGCCGCAAGCTACGACCGTACCGTTTGACTGTAGGCCAACCGTGTGCAGACTGCCACAGGCAATCGCCACAATACTCGTCCAACCG
>CAVDJG010000369.1:0-3846 GCA_963609005.1 Acidaminococcaceae bacterium | reverse complement strand
CTCTGCCGACTGACGCATATATCCCATGTAGCAGTAAGCTACGAGTGAAAGAACGGAAACGACATGCATAGAGTATTTCAGTCCTTTCTGTTTCATGAAATTAAACATGAAGGCCGTTGCGGCAACTACAAGCATGATGACATATTGCACAATGGTTACAGAAGTAGAAGCCCAGAAAGAGTCTTCGGGAACTTGTGTGAACGTCAGGTTGCACTGAAGCATGTTTACGGCATATTTCTGGAAGGGGAATATGGCAGAGTAGTAAAGCACGCAAAGAAGTGATACGAGCCAGAAACCGCTTGAAGTCAGAATCTGTCCGAGGTCGCTTATCTTGAACGGATCGTCCTTTTCCTCAGCTTCGCCAGTCTGTGAGTCGAGTTTCTTGTCCATGAAGAAATACACCACAAACATTATAAGTGCGATGCAAAGCAATACAACGCCGAATGCCACCGAACGGGAAACGCTCACAACGCCGCCGAGTTTGGCAAAGAACGGAGAGAATATCATGCAGGTAGCAACGCCAAGACGGGCAAGAGCCATTTCCGAACCCATGGCAAGAGCCATTTCCCTTCCTTTGAACCATTTCACTATACCACGGGAAACTGTGATACCTCCCATCTCGGCACCACAGCCGAAAATCATGAAGCCACATGCTGCAACCTTTGCCGAGGCAGGCATTCCTTCATAGAAAGGAGACACGCCCAACTGCTCGAATACGGGAATGTGGTTTAAATTATTGGTGAACCAAGTTTCCAAACCGCTTCCGATAAAGCTTTCGCTCACGGCATACCATTTCACAATTGCACCGGCAAGCATCACTGCACCAGACAACAAAGCGGTGAAACGCACGCCCATCTTGTCAAGGATGATGCCCGCAAAAATCAGGAAGAACACGAACACGTTGAGGAAAGTCTCTGCTCCCTGCATCGTTCCGAACGCATTGGAGTCCCAACCGCGCTGCGATTGCATCAAGTCTTTAATGGGTGACAGGATGTCCATAAAGATGTATGCGCAGAACATGGCGAGTGCCAAAAGCAACAGCGCAGTCCATCTTAACCCTGCGGAATCGCGTAATGTTTTTTTCGTAGTTTCGTTCATATCGTTATAATAATGTTTATATTTTTGCTTTGTCAGTATGTCTTATTTCTTCAGCCAACGGTCGAGCCACTCGAAGAAAGTGCGTTGCCACAATATACCATTCTGTGGTTTCAACACCCAATGATTCTCGTCGGGGAAGATAAGAAGCTCTGCCGGTATGCCTTTCAAGCGTGCAGCATTGAACGCGCCGAAGCCCTGATTGGCATTGATGCGGTAATCTTTCTCACCATGTATGCACAGAATAGGCGTATCCCACTTGTCTACAAAGCGGTGAGGAGAGTTTGCATAGGTTGTCTTTGAGCGCTCTGTTTGGTCTTTGTTCCAATAGGCATCATCATATTCCCAATTAGAAAACCATGCTTCTTCGGTGTCGGTGTACATGGATTCAAGGTTGAATGCCCCGTCGTGAGCTATGAAACACTTGAAACGCTTGTTATGGTGTCCGGCAAGATAATACACCGAGAATCCGCCGAAGCTTGCACCTACACATCCAAGACGGTCTTTGTCAACGAAAGGCAAGTTGTTGGCAGCGTCGTCAATAGCCGAAAGATAGTCTTTCATGCATTGTCCCGTCCAGTCGCCTGAGATTTCCTCGTTCCATTCAGAACCGTAGCCGGGGAGTCCGCGGCGGTTTGGAGCGATAATTACATAGCCGTGCGCAGCCATGATCTGGAAGTTCCAACGGTAGCTCCAAAACTGGCTTACCGGACTTTGCGGCCCTCCTTCACAATACAGAAGGGTAGGATATTTTTTGTTAGCATCGAAATTAGGGGGAAGTATAACCCAACACTGCATCTGCTTTCCGTCGGTTGTTGTCACCCAACGCTCCTGCACTTTTCCCATATCAAGAGCATCGTAAAAAGCTTTGTTCTCATATGTCACCTGCGAAATGGCTGTCTTTTTAACGTCTTTTCCAGGTGTTACGACATAGAGTTCGTCTGCTTGCGATATGCTATGGCGCGAAGCAAGAAGCTTTCCGGTGTTGCCAAGCATCTGAATAGAGCCGAAATCGGCCCAATCATCGGTAAGTTGCTTTACATTGCCTTTAAGATTCGTCTGATACATGTTCACGCAGGCGTGCCAGCAACCTATGAAGAAGAGCGACTTAGAATCTGTGCTCCAGCAGAAATCATCTACATTGGAGTCAAAACTCTCGGTTACATAAGTCTTTGTGCCCTCTGAAAGGTTGTAAACACACAAACGGTTGCGGTCGCTTTCATATCCGTCACGGGCCATTGATTGCCATGCTATATACTTTCCGTCGGGTGAAAAGCGCGGATTTACATCATAACCAACGTTCACATCGGCAGTCTGATGATTTATCTGCTGATCTTTCATGGTCTTTGTTGCATCTACTTTCACCTGCTTGTAATTGGCCGGTTTGCACAAATTGACGGTATTCCCCGTTTCAACATTATACAAAAAGATGTCGGCATCGGTCGATATTGCATAGTCAACACCAGTCTTCTTGCGGCAAGTGTAAGCGATGTTCTTGGAGTCGGGGCTCCATGCAAGTTGTTCCGTGCCCCCAAACGGTGCCATCGGACATTCATACGGTTCGCCGTTGAGAATGTCAATACCTTCTTCAATTCCATTATTCGTGACATCAGCGACGAACGGATGCGGTATCGACTCCACATAATGGTCCCAATGGCGGTAGTTAAGATCGGTGACAATCCGGCCTGTTGCCAACGGCAAGTCGCCGGGATTTTTCTTAATGCTCTCGTGGTAGGGGAGCGACTTTATGAGAATCACGCGCTTTTCATCGGGAGAAAACTTATAGCCTTCAATTTCATTTTCCGAATTTGAGAGCTTCTTGCGGTCAGTTCCATCCGATGCCATCGACCACAACTGCCCTTCACACAGGAAGGCGATGCGCTTGCCACCGGCTATCCACGAGGCATCTGTTTCGCTTTTTGACGATGTTGTAAGTTGACGAAGATTTTTTCCGTCGGCACCTACAGTATAAAGAATCTGGTGGCTCTTATTCTCTTTCACGCTATAATAGCCCACTTGATACACTATAGTCTTGCCGTCGGGCGAAGCAGAAGCCCCTGATATACGCCCCATAGCCCACAATGTTTCAGGGGTCATGTGTCTGTTTTTGGCAATCTTACTGATTTCGGTAGTTTTTCCAATCATGGTTTGTGCGCTGGATGTAATGGCAACGCATGAAATTACTGCTGATGCCACAAAACACAAAGTCTTGTTCATAATCCACATATTTAGCATTAAACATTTATACGAATAAAAATAAATCCTGCAGATAATGCAAAAAGCAGTTTGCCTTGTGCGGAATATGGTTCTGCGGAAACCTTACGAGGTTTTCTCTCATCACCATTCTTCCGAGGCAAACTGCTTTTCTGTTTATTATTTCAGCAGTCCTTTTTTCTTACGCTCGAGCTCTTCGCGTTTTCTCTGCAGTTCCTGCTGTTGTTCTTGCATTGCCTGCAAACGTGCAGCCAAGCCACTTGCTTTCTTGGGATTGTCCTTGTTCTGTTTGTAACGCTCCTCAAGTATTGCGAGAAGTTTCGCATCATCAGTGGTCTTACGCAACGTCCACATGATGGCGGCACTGAAGAACAGGGATATGAAATAATAGAAATTCAATCCTGCCGAGTAGTCGTTGAACATGAAGAAGAACATTACTGGCATGAGGAACATCATCCACTGCATCATCTTCATCTGCTCTGCCTGCTGACCCACCATTTGGTCTTTCTGCTGACGCATGGTCATTACAGAGTAAAG
>CAVDJG010000368.1:0-3906 GCA_963609005.1 Acidaminococcaceae bacterium | reverse complement strand
TATTTCTTTACCTTGAATTTCTTTGTCGTGCCGGTTGCAATCTCCTGAAGGCTTAACGACACCTTTATACGGAGGTCAGAACCTCTATATTGTGTCTGCTGCGCATGTCCACCTCCGAAGCCACCGAAGCCGCCACCAAATCCACCACTATGTCCACCGAACACATCGCCGAACATAGAGAATATGTCGTCCATGGAGAATCCTCCGGCATTTCCTCCGAAACCGCCAAATCCTCCGCCTGCCGGACCGTCAAAGCCAAATTGGTCGTATTGCTGTCTCTTTTGGGCATCGTGCAATACATCATAAGCCTCTGCCGCTTCCTTGAATTTCTCTTCAGCCTCCTTGTTGCCAGGATTGCGGTCGGGATGGTATTTTATCGCTATTTTGCGGTATGCTTTCTTTATCTCATCGTCGGTGGCTGTTTTTGCAACACCAAGCACTTCGTAGTAATCTCTTTTTGCCATTTGCTCTAATTATTGTCCCACTGCTACTTTGGCATGACGTATAACCTTGTCGTTCAGTTTGTATCCTGTTTGCATACAGTCAATAACTTTGCCTTTTTTGTCATCGCCCATGCCTGGTACGAGTGCAACTGCTTCGTGAAAATCCACGTCGAAGTCTTTCCCCTCGGTCTCAATTTTCTTTACGCCAAGAGTTTCAAGCGTTTTTACAAACTTGTTGTAAATAAGCATAAAACCTTCTTTCATCGCCGCCGGGTCTTCGGTTTTGTCTGCTATGGCTCTTTCAAAATCGTCTAAAACAGGCAATATTGAACTTATGGCCTTTTCGCTTCCGTTAAGCAGAAGCTCTGCCTTCTCTTTAAGTGTACGTTTCTTGTAGTTGTCAAACTCTGCTACTGTCCTGAGATATTTGTCCTTGAGTTGTTCTATCTCTTTTTGGGCCTTTTCTATTTCATTAGTGCCGGTTTCGCTGTCTGCTGCTTGTTCGTTGTCAGCTGCATCGTTTTGGGGAGCAGTGGCTGCATCCTTAGTTTCTTCGGCAACTTCGGGGTCTTTGACTTTATTTGTTTCTTTCTTGTTCTTTATATCCTCTGTCATATCCAATCTGTTTTATTTATACAGAATAACGATAGCAAATTTCTTGCCAAAGTGGCAGTTCGTGCAATGTCAGACATTAGACATTGTACATTTTTGCTTTCAGTTCCTTTATCTGGTCGTTGTATATGTATTCATCATAATCCATGAGCTTGTCAATGATTCCGTTAGGAGTAAGCTCTATGATGCGGTTTGCCACGGTCTGAATGAACTCATGGTCGTGGCTTGAGAACAAGATATTACCTTTGAAACCTACAAGATTGTTGTTGAAAGCCTGGATGCTCTCCAAGTCCAAGTGGTTGGTAGGAGTGTCAAGAATGAGGCAGTTGGCATTTTGAAGTTGCATTCTTGCAATCATGCATCTCATGCGCTCACCACCCGACAGAACGTTTACTTTCTTCAGCACGTCGTCGCCAGAGAACAGCATGCGTCCCAGAAATCCCTTCATCACCACCTCATTGCCCGGGCCATATTGGCTCAGCCAGTCTACGAGGTTTTTGTCGCTTTGGAAAAATTCGGTGTTGTCAAGCGGCAAATATGCAGTTGTTATGGTAACGCCCCATTTGTAGGTGCCGGCATCAGCGTTGCGGTTGCCGTTGATTATCTCAAACAGTGCAGTCATAGCCTTGGGGTTATGACTCAGGAATACAACCTTTTGTCCCTTTTCGACATTGAAGCTTACATTGTCGAAAAGCACCGTACCGTCGGCGTCAACGGCCTTCAATCCTTCAACTTCAAGTATTTGGTTTCCGGGCTCACGCTCCATTTGGAAAATGATGCCAGGATACTTGCGGCTTGAAGGGCGTATCTCATCAACGGTAAGTTTCTCAAGCATCTTCTTTCTACTCGTCGTCTGCTTGCTCTTGGCAACATTTGCCGAGAATCGACGGATAAATTCCTCCAGTTCTTTTCGTTTCTCTTCTGCCTTCTGGCGCTGATTTTGGGCCTGACGGAGCGCAAGCTGTGAGCTTTCATACCAGAACGAGTAGTTGCCTGCAAATACTGTAACCTTGCCGAAATCGATGTCAACAGTCTGTGTGCTTACTGAGTCCAAAAAGTGTCGGTCATGGCTAACAACAAGCACAGTTTGCTCCACATTGCTCAAATATTCCTCGAGCCACTGCACTGTATCAAGGTCAAGGTCATTGGTAGGCTCGTCGAGTAGCAAGTTGTCGGGGTTTCCGAAAAGAGCTTTTGCGAGCATCACTCTCACCTTTTCGTTGTTCGACAATTCCTCCATCTGCTTCTCGTGCAATGTTTCAGGGATGCCAAGGTTTGACAACATCTGGGCGGCATTGCTTTCTGCTTCCCAACCATCCATTTCGGCAAACTTTTCCTCTAGCTCAGCAGCACGGTTTCCGTCTTCCTCAGTCATCTCCGGCTTAGAGTACAGGGCTTCACGCTCTTTCATGTTTGCCCAAAGAGGTGCATGTCCCATGAGCACCGTATCAATAACTCTGTATTGGTCATATTTGAAGTGGTCTTGCTCCAATACCGACAGACGCTCGCCCGGACCAAGTTCAACAGAGCCTTTGTTAGGCTCCAACTCGCCGCTAATTGCGCGCAGTAAGGTCGATTTTCCGGCACCGTTTGCGCCTATTACTCCATATATATTACCTGAGGTGAATTTCAAATTCACATCTTTATAAAGAACTCTTTTGCCGAACTGTATGGCAAGATTGGTTACAGTTATCATATCTGATTTTTCGTATTTTGTATGCAAAGTTACTCCAAATAATGCAATAATCAAAATAAAAGCCTCGTTTTTGCCCTGTTGCTTCCGTGCTGTACGGTGGCTTTTGCAGGCAATCGATGCAAATGTACGTTGTTTGCCCGGTATTTCCTTTGCAATAAAAACATCTCCCATCGACAACCAGTTATGATGTTTTGTCGATGGGAGATTTATTTCATTGTGTGTAGTATGATGTTTGTTTCTATCCGCAACAGAAAAGGACAATTATCTGTGCGGTGAAAATTCTCAGAAACATACTAAGCGGATAAACTGTAGAATATCCGATAGCTGGTGCCTCACGCGAACATACGGAGTTTGCATATGCCAATGCTGGCGGGTCGGTATAAGTACCGGCAATCATACCCATAATCGTGAAATAGTTGAACTTGAACTTGAGACGTGCTATTGTGCCGACTATTAATATAGGTATTATGGTGATGATAAAACCAGTCAATACATACAGCAGTCCATCACCTTGCACGACAGTGTGCCAGAAGTTTGCGCCTGCTTTGATGCCCACACTTGCAAGGAACAGCACAAGACCTATTTCGCGCAACATCATGTTTGCCGAAGTCGTCGTGTAGGTGTTCAATTTTATACGATGACCGAACTTTCCTATGAGTATGGCGATAATCAACGGACCGCCTGCAATACCCAACTTCATGGGAACTGGCATTCCCGGAATCGCGATTGGAATACTTCCAAACAAAATACCGATTATTATTCCGATGAAGATTGTCGCGATGTTAGGCGTGTCCAACCTCTTGACAGAGTTGCCCATAAGGTCGGAGATGCGGTTCACGTTGTCTTCGGGGCCAACAACAAGAATTTTGTCTCCAACCTGGAAGCGGTAGTTGCGGCTTGCAAACACGTCCATTCCCTGACGTGAGATTCTTGTGACGGTAACACCATAAACGCTCGAGAAATGTATTTTGCCGAGCGTCTTGCCGTTCATCGAGGAATTTGTAATAATGATGCGGCGCGAGACAAGCGGTTGGTTTGCGTTCTCGTCTGTCCACGGAGCCTCTATTTTCGGACCGATGAATGCCTGAATGGCTTCCGCATCGGCTTCTGCGCAAACGATGAGCACTTCGTCGCCCAATTCCAACACGTCCTTGC
>CAVDJG010000367.1:0-11360 GCA_963609005.1 Acidaminococcaceae bacterium | reverse complement strand
TTTCCTTGTTGGAGTTCATCTGGAACAGACGGCTGATGCGCTCCTTCTTGCGTGAGCGTGTGTTGTAGACGTAAGAGCCTGCGGCAACCTTACCCGAGTAAACGCGGAAGAACACCAGACGGCCCATGAACGGGTCGGTAGCGATCTTGAACGCGAGAGCCGATGTAGGTTCGTCCTCCGACGGCTTGCGGTCTTCCTCTTCCTCAGTGTCGGGGTTCGTGCCTACGATGGCAGCGGTGTCGAGCGGTGAAGGAAGGAATGCGCAAACGTAGTCGAGCAGCGGCTGCACGCCCTTGTTCTTGTATGAAGAACCGAGGGTCATAGGTGTCAGCTCCATTGCTATCGTACCCTTGCGGATGGCGGCGATGAGCTGGTCTTCGGGAATTTCCTGTCCCTCGAGATATTTCTCCATGAGGTCGTCGTCGAAGCTGGCGGCGCTTTCCACCATCTTCTCTCTCCACTCGTTGGCCTCGTCAACGAGGTCGGCGGGGATGTCCTCTATGTCATACTCTGCGCCCATTGTCTCGTCGTGCCAGAGGATGGCCTTCATCTTGATGAGGTCAACAACGCCCTTGAAATTTTCCTCTGCACCGATAGGTATCTGCACGGGGCAGGGGTTGGCACCGAGGATGTCCTTCATCTGCTGCACTGTCTCGAAGAAGTCAGCGCCAGAGCGGTCCATCTTGTTCACATAACCGATGCGCGGTACGTTGTACTTGTCGGCCTGGCGCCACACTGTCTCCGACTGGGGCTGTACGCCGTCGGCGGCAGAATAGGTAGCAACGGCTCCGTCGAGCACGCGCAGTGAGCGCTCAACCTCTGCGGTAAAGTCAACGTGTCCCGGAGTGTCGATCAAGTTGATCTTGTACGACTTGCCGAGATAGTTCCAGTTACATGTCGTGGCAGCCGACGTGATAGTGATACCACGCTCCTGCTCCTGTGCCATCCAGTCCATGGTTGCTGCACCGTCGTGAACCTCACCAATCTTGTGTGTCTTTCCTGTGTAGAAAAGGATACGCTCAGAAGTGGTGGTCTTACCGGCGTCGATGTGTGCCATGATACCGATGTTGCGAGTCAAATGTAAATCGCGATTTGCCATTTTCCTTTTACCTTATTTAATAGATTAGAATCTGAAGTGAGCGAAAGCGCGGTTAGCCTCAGCCATGCGGTGCATGTCTTCCTTGCGCTTGTATGCGCCGCCCTGGTTGTTGTAGGCGTCCATAATCTCGGCTGCGAGCTTGTCGGCCATTGTCTTTCCGCCGCGCTTGCGTGCATAAGCGATGAGGTTCTTCATCGAGATGCTCTCTTTGCGCTCGGGACGTATTTCGGTAGGCACCTGGAATGTGGCACCACCGATACGGCGGCTCTTCACCTCAACCTGCGGAGTGATGTTGTCGAGGGCCTGCTTCCATATTTCGAGAGCGGGTTTCTCTTCTTTGGCCATCTTCTCCTTGACGGTATCAAGGGCTTTGTAGAAAATTTCGTATGACGTGTTCTTCTTTCCGTCATACATCAAGTGGTTTACAAACTTCGACACTTTCTGGTCGTTGAACACGGGATCCGGAAGGATTACGCGCTTCTTTGGTTTTGCTTTTCTCATTTTGTTTTGAAAAAATTCTGTCTGCTTGGGGCTGTTTCTTGATGTTCTTCAACGTCCGCACCCGGACATTTACTCAACCTGTCGTTAACAATTCTCCAGCAAAACGTTTTGATAAATAACTTCGTCCTGTATCAGTTGTCCTGATTACTTCTTTGCCTTAGGACGCTTTGCACCATACTTTGAACGGCGCTGTGTGCGGTTGGCAACACCTGCTGTATCGAGTGTTCCGCGAACGATGTGGTAACGCACACCGGGGAGGTCCTTAACACGGCCACCGCGAACCAACACGATTGAGTGCTCCTGCAAGTTGTGACCCTCTCCTGGGATGTAAGAGTTAACCTCCTTAGAGTTTGTCAGACGAACACGGGCAACCTTACGCATTGCCGAATTAGGCTTCTTAGGTGTGGTTGTGTAGACACGCACGCACACTCCACGACGCTGAGGACATGAATCCAAAGCCGGAGATTTGCTCTTGTCTACGAGCACCTTTCTGCCTTTTCTTACCAATTGTGAAATAGTAGGCATAATTTTACTTTTTAAATTTATATATTTTATTGTTTTTTGTCGAAGTTATCTTATACAGCATATTACAAAGCTGTTTCGGGCTGCAAAGGTACAAACTTTTTCGCTAACTACCTAATATATAAAAAGCAACCGCACACAGAAAAGTCTATATTACAAAAATAAAAGTTATTTTAACTTATGTTTGCATTAATTGAAAGACAATTTCACCGTGGTGCTGCATTGCCTAAGCGGCGATGCGGTGTTACATTCAGCCGGAGCAAGCACGTTTCGCGGCTGAAATGCATGTATAAACCGCCTGGAACACGGACGTGCTGCGTCTGGGAAACAATCAAAGTTGTTCTTTCACCAATTTATAATAAGCACCGCGCCGCGCCACAAGTTCGTCGTGTGTGCCCTGCTCAACAAGTTCGCCGCGGCTCATGAATATAATGTTGTCGGCCCGGCGCACCGTACTCAGCCTGTGCGCCGCCACCACCACCGTCCGTCCTTGGTTGTAGTGTGCGAGGTTTTCCACTATCGACGATTCGTTTCCTGCATCGAGCGACGATGTCGCTTCGTCGAGAAACAGCACTTGCGGGTTCTTGTAGACGGCGCGCGCAATAAACAGTCTCTGCCTCTGTCCGCCGCTGAGTTCAAGTCCCGCCACTCCGAGTTTGGTGTGATAGCCCATGGGCAGCGACGAGAAAAAATCGTCGATGCAAGCCACCCTTGCCGCCTCGCGCGCCTTTCCCATGTCAGGCGAAGCGTCGGCAATTGCAATGTTCTGCAATATTGTGCCGCTGAATATGTAGCCGTTCTGCATCACCACGCCACAGTGCCGGAGCCATTCGTCGTTGTCAATCTGCGCAAGACTGACATGACCCGCGCTGACACGGCCGCTCTGCGGCACATAAAAACCGAGCATCAGCTTTATCAATGTTGTCTTGCCGCAGCCGCTCGCCCCCACCACCGCCGTAGTCTTGCCGTGCGGAACTACGGCAGAGAAATTCTTTATTACGAGTGGCGAGTAAGAGCCGGGGTATTTGAACGAAACGTTTTCAAGACGCAAGTCTTCGTCTGCGACATTCGCTGCCATACATTCAGCCCTTGTTTCTTCAGGTTTGTTGAGCACTTCGTCAAGGCGTTCATACGACATCGACGCATCCTGCAGCGTGCCTGGCATGCCCACGATGTTGGAGAATGCCCCCGAGAGCCGCCCTGCTATATAGCTTATGGTCATCATCTCGCCTATCGTCAAGTGGCCCTTTATCACCATTGTGGCACATATTCCCGTCATCGCGATGTCTTTAACGCGCGAGAAAAACAGATTGCCGCTCGCTATGGAGAGATTGAGGTATGCCGATTTCATCGAAAGGCGGTTTATCTTCTGCTGCACCTCATTCCACACCGACACACGCGTTTGCTGCGCATTGTTGATTTTTATCTCCTGCATCCCGTTCACCAGTTCATACACGTTGTTCCTGTTTTCTGCCGAATAGGAGAACAACGAGTAGTCTATCGACTTGCGGCGGCGCAGGTGCAGCCTTGTCCATCCGAAAGAAAGCAATGTGGCGGCGAGAAAAATAAGGAACACTGTTGCGCTGTACCACACGAGAAGCGCCGAAAACACCACGAGGTTGACCGTAGTGAAGAATATGGTTTCGGGCATGTTGAGCAGAAAGTTCTTAAGGCGGTTCTGGTCGTCGAGTTTCTGTATGAGGTCGGCGCTCACCTTGCGGTCGAAGAACGACACCGGCAGACGGATGAGTTTTTGCAGATATTCCCCCATCATCCTCACGCCCATGCGCAGTCCCATTTTCGTGAGCAGCAGGTCGGCAATGCTGCCCGACACATAGTTGCCCACGAACATGCAGAACTGCCCGAGCACGAGCATCCACACCAGTCCGATGTCTTTGCCGTTGATGCCGTCGTCCACAGTGCGCTGAAACAGCACCGGTGTCACCACATCGGCAGCCATGCCAAATGCGGCGAGCAGGATAACCATGCCGAACACGGCTTTATTTCTACACACCGCGCCCATCAGCATACGCCACACTCCCTTGCCGCACCCGCTGCTCTTCGTGTAAGTTTTTTCAAAGAAAGCGTCGGTGGGGTCCATCACTATCGCCATGCCGTTGCCGTCGTGCGCCTGCCAGTGGCGCATGAAGTCGTCGCGCCAAAGGCGCACCTTGCCGCGTGCCGGGTCGGCGATGTGGAAGATCCGGCCGCCCCGGCTTATCCTGTAGAGCACCACATAATGGCGCTGATCCCAATAAAGAATTGCAGGCAGCGGCATGCGTTCAACATCGGCAAGGTGTATCTTCACCGCTTCGGAGCGGAAGCCCAACTTGCGTGTGCATTCCATGATGTCGCGCAGAGAAATGCCCATGCGTCCCACATCGCACAATTCGCGCAGCGTCTTCAGCGGCACTGTCTTTCCGTAGTAATGCGCCACGATGCGGATGCACGTGATTCCGCAATCGGAATGCTCCAACTGTTGGTATGACTTTATGCGCCCCATAGCTAAAAGTAAGATCTCAAATGTGCGCTATTTTTGCCTTGCCTCAAAAGCATGGTCACTGCGCACACTTGCGCCACGCACACGCTTCTTGCCAAACCTCTGTTGGAAAGTAATGGCAACGGATGTAGGTGATGTAAGATTGCGTGTCTGATAATAATATGTGGAATTCTCATAAAAGGTTTTGTCTTTCCACGGAAATGTCCCTGAGAAATCCAACGAAACGGAACCGCCAAACCTAAACGATTTGCTGACACTCAACGAAACGATATGTTTTGCCGGTCGGGTTTCCGATCCTTCATGTCTCGCAGCGCTAAAAGAATATAAAGTGTTAAAAATGAAATCGCGTGCCTTGTTCAAGAACACCGTGTTATAGACATAGCCCGAGAAGCTCCAACTGTGTTCGTTTAACGGATACACATCCACCTTTCCTTCCCTTCTTCCATATCCAGCAGAAGCATGGGCTTTAATGTACCACCTGCCGCCAAACAAACTGCGATAGGCATTCAAGACAAAGCGGATGCTTCGCGCACGCCCCAAATCGCCGTAGCCTGTCTTCGACACGCCATTACCGTCCTGCACAGTATAAGAGTTCACATTGTGGGGGACTATCGTTCCCTCGACAGAAAATTCATACCATTGCAGGAATCTGTAGCTGAAAGTCAGGAAATGTGTTTTTCCCGGATCAAGGCCGGGATTTCCAACATCATAAGTGTTCTGCGATGTCCAATATTTAAACGGATTAAGTCTTGAATACTCCGGCCGCCACACAAACACTGAATAGTCGATGCCAAATATATGTTTGTTGTTCAACGTATTGAAACTAAGCGACACATTAGGGAACAGTTGCCAATAATCGCGAGTGAAAGTCTCGCCCGTAGCGCGTTGATCTCCATGCGTATGTGTCTGCTCCACACGCAAGCCTAAAGAAGAATTGAAAAATTTAGCCCATTCCCGAGTGTAATTGACATACAGCCCTGCCACATTCTCATCGTAGACGAACCTGTTGCTGCGTTTGGTGTTGTTTACATATCCGCCTTCCACCACATCACTGAAGTGGTTGTCCTCGTCGACATGAGAAATGTCATAAGCACCGCCAAATTTCAGAACACTCTTGTCGGCAAACATCTCCGTATAATTTGCCTCCACACCAAACCGGTGACGGGCCGACCTGTCTTTTTCAAAATAAGGTGAAGAAAGCCAACTGTCCATCCCCAAGTCCGACGAGATGCTTGCCTCTTCAGTGCTCTTTCTTTTGCTGTTGGAATACGTCGCATTCACATCAAGGTTGCTTCCACGCTTGTCCGTCTGCAACGAATAGAAAGCCACAAGCGAATATGAAGGAAATCTGAACGGAGCTTTCACCTTTTCCACCTGTTTGCCTTGTTTCACGGTTCCAGTCTTGCCATCTGACAACACAACCGAAGTTTCATTTCGAGTGCTGCCTCCAAGCATACTTGTACCCACAGACACTCCCACCTGACTTTTATCCGTAATGTCGTATGTCGCATTCGCGTTTATTCCACCGCTGACAGTGTTGTATTTTCTCCAATTGCTGTTCGTCACTCCAAGCGTCTCCGTCTTGTATTCATACCTCTTCTCCTTTTTAGTCACTCCACGCGCATCGGCCACTTTGACATTGGCAGAGAATTTCAGCCGCCCATGCCCATATCCTATATATACTTCTGGAATTTCAGTCACCCTGCCGTTTTGAGTCAATGCGCTTATGCTTGCTGTCCCCATCCAACCATAATCGGGACGCTTCATCACCACATTCACGATGCCACTTTGGTCGGAAGCCTTTTGCGATGCCCCCGGGTTGTATACTATATCTATACGCTTTATGTTCTTTGGCTCCACGGTGCGAAGCATTTCAAGCACCATATTTTCCGGCATGTGAGGGTCGCGACCGTTTATGTATATGGTGGCATACCCTTTACCAATAATGCTTACACCGCCTCGCACATCAAGCATCGGGGCTATTTTCAACAGTTCAAATCCGTCAGGCAAAAGCATTTCTGCGCCACCGGGTGTAAAGGAAAAACCGCCAGGAATGCCCTTGACAACAGACTTGGTTGTTATGGTTACGCCTTTCAACTGGTGCACGTTTTCTTTTAAAGAAATCAAGACATCCTCATCATTTCCTGTATTCACGCGTCGCAATTGGTTTTCATAGCCAATACACGAAACATAGAGTGCAATGCCATTTAAAGTTTCCTTGTCACAAACCATGAAGAATCTACCGACACTGTCTGTTATTGCATTTTCAACAAGAGCACTGTCTGGCAACGAAAGGCATGAAACCACAGCTCCCTCTATTGGTTTGCCGTCAATGGTTTTCACTACACCTTTTATTTTCTGATTGCCAACAGATGTTTTGGCGAAGACAAAAAGGGGCGAAAGAAGCAATAAATATATGATAAGGTATCTCTTCATAATCATAATCTTTTTAAAGCGTATCAAAACAAGGAAGCCTTTGCTGAAACCATGTTTTGATACACCAATGAAACTTTCATGTGCCTCATCAGCACTTATTTTTTGTTGTCATCGTCAATTCTTGAATTGAATTTGCTGTTCGACCGTTTAACCGCTCCGCGCACGCGTTTCTTGCCAAACTTCTGCGAGAAAGTGAGCGACACTCTTGCAGGCGACGTCAAGTTGCGCGACTGATAGTAATAAGAAGACGTTTCATAGAAGCTCTTGTCTTTCCACGGGAACTCGCTGCCGTACGCAAGCTCCAAGGTTCCGCCGAAAGCGAATGTCTTGGAGATTTTGGCGATTATAATATGCTTCACCGGACGAGTTTCGGCCATTTCGTGCCCTCTCGTCGAAAAATCATAATACAAGAACAAACTGAAATCACGCGCCTTATTTAGATATAAGGTATTTATTATATTACACCCTCCTCCCCAATGGCGCTGACTCACTATATCATTCCCTACCTTTCCTTTCATCCTGCCATATCCGAAGCTTACATCTGCATTGACATAATACCTGCCACTCCAAAAACTGCGGTAGGCACTAAGGGCAAGTGCTGCGCTTTTAGAGTTGCCCAAATCTCCGTACCCTGTTTTTGAAATACCGTTACCATCTTGCATCGTATAAGAAGTCGTCAGGTTCGGAAAAATTAAACCACGAACAGTAACTTCATACCACTGCAAAAAGCGGTAATTTAACGACAAGAAATAATCCTGTGTAGGCTTCAGATTCGGATTCCCTACCCTATATGTATTTGGGGACGTCCAATACTTAAACGGATTGAGCCGATTGAAACGCGATCTCAATCCGAGCATGGAGAAATCTATTCCGAATATGTTTTTCTGGTTGAGCGTATTAAAGCTAAGCGACACATTCGGGAAGAACTGGAGATAGTCGTGTGTGAAAGTTTCGCCGGTGGAACGCTGGTCGCCATGTATATGGGTCTGCTCCATACGCAGTCCGAGAGTGGAACTGAAAAACTTTGTCCACTTTCTGCTGTAATCGACATACAACCCTGCTACATTCTCGTCATACAAAAACCTGTTGCTGCGCAGAGCATTGTCCACGTAGGCACCGTCAACCAAATCGGAGTATCGCCCGTCATCATCTACATGCGAAATGTCATAGGCTCCGCCAAAACCTATATAGCCGCCCTTGGCAAACATCTTGGTGTATTTCACCTCCGCTCCAAATCCGTGAACGGCCCTTCTGTCACGCTCTTCATAAGGAACCGCAAGCCAGCTGTCCATCCCCATGCCCGACGGTATTTCCACGTTACCCGTGGTCTTGTCTTTCCTGTTTGAATACGACACGTTTGCTTCAAGCGTGCTCAACTTTCCGGTCTTCAAAGAATAAAAGGCAAAAAGCGAATAGCCCGGCAACCTGGTTGGTGTCTTGTATTCTGATGTCTGCACTCCACGGTTCTCCGTGCCTTCCTTGTCTTTTTTCAGAAGAATTGACGTCTCACCAGTCGTTGTGCCCCCATACATGCTTGTAGCCACCGACAAACCTATATCACTCTTGCTGTTGAGCTCATACGTGGCATTAAGGTTTATGCTGCCGCTGAACGACTTGCTTTTCGTCCTGTCGGTATTCAGCACGCTAATTGCAGCGTCTTTGTAATCATATCTCTTCTCTCTTTCCTTCACACCGCGAGTGTCAGCCAATGATATATCTGCGGAGAATTTAAATGGACCGTGCCCGTATCCCAAATAGGTTCCGGCACTTTCCGACACTCGCTTGTTTTCCGAAATAGCGCTCAAATAGGCGTAACCTCTCCATCCGTAGTCAGGACGGCTCATTACCACGTTGACTATGCCCCTCTGATCGGAAGCCCTTTGCGACGCTCCCGGATTATATATAATGTCTATACGCTTTATGCTCTTTGGCTCCACCGTGCAGAGCATATCAAGCACCATCTCGGCAGGCATGTGAGGGTCTTTGCCGTTTATATAAATTTTCGCATCGCCCTTTCCTATTATGCTGATGCTCCTTCCCATAACATTAAGCATGGGTGTTACCTTCAACAAGTCATACCCGTCCTTCAGAAGCATCTCCGCACCTCCAGGAGTGAATGAATATCCGCCAGGCATACCCTCTATCTTTGACTTTGCCGTTACGGTTATGCCCTTCAACTGATGCGACGTTTCTTTGAGAGAGACAAGAATGTCAGCCTTTGCCTCTTTTCCTATCACAATTTCCTTACGCTCATACCCCACACTGGAAACAACCATCAAACTGTTGTCAGCCACACTGTCGGGTATAGCAATGTTAAAAACGCCGATGCTGTCTGTTATAGCATTTGCAACAAGCGTGCTGTCTGCCAAGGAAAGAAACGAAGCCACTGCACCCTCTATCGGATGTCCTGCACCGTCTACGATTTTCCCTTTTATATTTGTGTTGTCTGCAAAAGCACTCATCGGCATAAAGCTACAAACAAGCAGAAGCACAAAAGCCCGAAATATTTTTCCCATAACAGGTTTGGTTTAAATCCGCCCACAATATATTATAATACTGTAGGCGGAAGAGTTTCACAAATCAAGTACTACATAAGGTCTTTGGCATAACACAGAATGCCTGTCTTTCATCTGCCAACACAGATTATCCTCTGCACGACATTGTAGAAATATTTTTTCCAATATCTCCCGTACCACATTCTTTTATAGGATTGGTTCCAGTTGGTTTGCACACAGACAACGACCGATTTGTATTGTTACAAACTTCGTTTATAGCAGTAGAGGAGCATACATCTGTGTTCGTACAGACATGGTTTGTGCCATTACATGCATCACTGCTATTTGAACAGCCTTTTTTCCCATCGCCATAATTATCCCCTCCCAACATTCCAAAATCAGGAGAGAACACCATGGACTGCATCTCTGCCGTGATGATTCCCTTGTCTTCTAAAGACTTCAGGAATCGGTCGATTCTAGCTAACTGTTTCATGTTTGTTAAAAGTTTAGATTGTTATTGATTAACGACAAATTCATTTGTCGCCGTTTATTTCACACACATTCCGTCATAAGCCTGTGACGCCAGAAGCACAAACTTATCGGATACGGCATAATAGCAAAATCCATATTGAGGACTTATACGTAGAGTTGTGTTGTATTTACTGAATTTCTTCATATCGTCTTAGGTTATGTTGATTAATGGTCCAGAATTACGGGACTGTGTCTATTCAGTTTTTATGCAGCCAAATTTATATATTCTTTTCCTTTCATACAAATTTTACGGAAAGAAAATTTGTAAAATGCAAGGAACAAAAGAAAATTGCCGACAATTTAACAAATAATAGACAATATTCAACGAAACGGCAAAAACATTAAGCGAAAACGTTCCTTCTGCAAAGAAGAAAGTGAATGTGTGACTATAAGAAGCCCTATGAAACAGAACCGCAACTCAATGACCAATCAGCATTATTGCAAACAAAAAATCCCATACACACCGGCTTTCTTGGCAATAGCCTAAAAGAAATGCGATGTGTATGGGATGCGACAGTGGCAGGAAGCCGTGCTTTATGCCTTGCCTGTGTTGAACGGTGTGGCCGTGCGCGGAGCGGGCTGCTCCTCGAGCTGGATTTTGCCGAACACCTGTTCATACTTGCTGATATTGTCGTTGAGAGCCATAAGCAGACGCTTTGCATTCTCGGGAGCCATCACGACACGGCTTGCCACCTGAGGGTTGGCACCCGGCATCATGCTCACGAAGTCGAGCACGAAATCGGTCTTTGAGTGTGTCAGCAGTGCGAGGTTGGCATAAACGCCTGTTGCGAGTTCGGGTTTGAGCTGAATCTGGAGACCCTGCTGGTTCTCCTGTGGGTTTTTCTGTTCTTCCATTTTCGTTTGTTTTTTAATTATATTGAAATGTTATTTTTCATGATTTCACGCGATAGCCGCAACGACAGAACCATTTCAGTTGCCGAGGCGAAGCCTATCTTATGCAAAGATAGTGCAAGCCGAGAGCAACGAAACTTGTTTCAGTTGCCGAGGCGAAGCCTATCTTATGCAAAGATAACACTAAATGCCCGTTTATACAAGAAACGTGCCAACAAAATGGAAAAGCCCGCAAGAGTTTTCGTGTTTTTGCATGACTTACAAAGCAGTATTAAGAAATGCCCTGAACGGGCATCACATGTCAGCCCGGGGTGAGGACGTAGCTATGCTACGGACAAGTGCTTTCGGTTGAAAACATTTGCAATTACCCCTCTATCTTCCAATTCTCCATACTTCTTCTGTCTTCGGAGAAGTTGATGCCCAC
>CAVDJG010000366.1:0-2022 GCA_963609005.1 Acidaminococcaceae bacterium | reverse complement strand
ACGACATAGTGCGCTATCCGGGCGCAGTGAAGGTGGCCGAAGGCACCACCGCCACGCAATGCACCGACCAGCTGCCCTCAGGCCAGCTCGGCAACTACTACTACGGCATCACGCCCGTCAACGGCACACACCGCGGACAGGAACGCTTCACCGCCGCCAAGAGCTACGGCGAGAGCCTCGAGCCCACGTTCACCGAGACATTCGACAGCGAAAACGCATTCGACCTCTTCACCACCATCGACGCCAATTCCGACGGCAACACATGGGACTGGTCAGAAGACCGCCAGTGCGCACGCTACAAGGCAAGCACCACCAAGGCTGCCGACGACTGGCTCGTGACACCGCCCGTGCACATGCTCAAGAACCACCGCTACACGGTGTCGTTCAAGGCACGCAACTCCATGGGCTACTTCACCGAGACCATCGAGGCCAAATACGGCAACGGCAACACCGTGGAGAGCCTCACCAGCAGCTTCGCAGCCGCCACCGAACTGAAGAACACACAGTTTGTGGAGTTCTCGCGCACCATCGATTCCGACTCCGACCATAAGTTCTATCTCGGCATACATGCCATCAGCGACAAGAACATGGCCTACATCTATGTTGACGACTTCACCGTGACCGACGAGGGATGCCTCGACGGCCCGGCAGCGGCATCGGCATTCACCGTCGTTCCCGACGCATCGGGATCACTGAGCGCCGCCATCGGCTTCACACTGCCCACGACGACAGTGGCCGGCAACACGCTCGCGGCCGTGAAAAACGTGACCCTCTCGCGCGACGGCGTGGCCATAAAGGAGTTTGGCGCACAGAAACCCGGCGCACACCTCGACTACACCGACAACACACCCGCCGAAGGCTTCAACACCTACACGGTGGTGGCCGAGTCGGAAGCAGGCGCAGGCACCACCGCGACCTGCCGCCAGTATGTGGGCACCGACGTGCCCTCGGCACCCCACGACGTGGTTGCTGCCGACAACATCAACTCGGTGACACTCTCTTGGGACGCTGCCTCTACCACCGGCACCAACGGCGGCGCAGTGGTAGTTTCTGACGTGACCTACAACATCTACCGCGTGCACTCTGCCGACGGAAACGTCAACACGCAGCTCGTGGGCACCTCGCAGAATGCCGCCTACACCGACAACACGCCCACCACAGGCGGCAGCCAGCAGCTGCGCCGCTATGCCGTGGCAGCACGCAACGCCAAGGGCGAGAGCGCAATGACCGTTGCCCGCCCGCTCATCTCGGGCGATGCCTACACCTTCCCGTTTGTGTCGGGATGCGGCGAGGGCGAAGGCGAGAAGCTCTGGTGGACCGCCGACGATGCCGACTCCAACGGCTTCACGTTCAACACGCAGCTCTCGGCCGACGGCGACTCGCACTGCCTCTCGTTCACATCCTATGCCGAGAGCGGCTCGGCAACGATAAGCACGGGCAAGATTTCGCTCTCGGGGGCAACCTCGCCGGCCGTGGTGTTCTCCCACCTCACCGACAACGAGGCAAGCACCATTGAGGTTTATGCCTCGCGTCCCGACGGTTCGGCACCGCAGCTCATAGGCAATGTGGCCTACACCTCGGCCACGGCCGACAACAGCTGGCACCGCGCCTCGGTGAAGATACCCGCCGAAATGGCCTCGCTGCCCTATGTAATACTTACGTTCAAGGCCACGGCCGACCGATACAAGAGCGTGCGCATCGACAATGTCAACGTGCGCAACACCTATGACAACGACCTGGCCGTGAGCCTCTCGGTGCCCGAGTCGCTGATGAAGGGCGAGAATGCCACCGTCACACTCACCGTGGCCAACAACGGCAACAAGGCCGCGCAGGGCTACAAGGTGACGCTGCGCACCGACGGAAAGACCGTCATGCAGCAGACAGTGAGCGAAAAGCTCGCCGCGCTCGAAAGCCGCTCGTTCACCGCCGAGATTTCAACCGACGCATCGACCAAGGCCGACGCCATTGCCATAGAGTCATCGGTTGAATATGCAGCCGACGAGAACACGGCCGACAACACGG
>CAVDJG010000365.1:0-2049 GCA_963609005.1 Acidaminococcaceae bacterium | reverse complement strand
CTTGCGATTAGCGCGCTGATGATGTTGCGGGAATTAGTTAAATAATTAATAATGCGCCATTAATAATGCATTATTTTGTAAATTTGCATTCTGTATTATTCTATCCAAACGCCGGAATGGACACAAACATACCATAACGGCGGCTCAGCAATTTATTAAAGAACAATTATGGAAAGCGACAACAACACAGAACGGATACACCGCAAACCAACCGACAATGCCGGTGACAAGCATTTGCGCCTGAGAAACATTCTCAACATAATATTCATGTTGGGAGCGGTTGTGGGAATGTTGACGTATTTTTACTATGGCCATTTTCTTGGAGCCGTAATCATCATTGTCTCAATGATATTCAAGGTGGCAGAATGTTGCATCCGATTCATCCGTTGATTTAATGAATTTATTATTCCGTATTACTCTGCTCCTCTGTCTTGGCACCACAATTCCGGTGTCGGCCCAAAACGACTATTACAACCAGATGAACCCCGACGGGACGGTGAACCAACGCTCGTCGAGAGGCAATATTGCCGACTCTTTGGGCACCGACAAGGAAATTCCGAAAGGAATAAAGGTGTGGACAGTGGATGCCAGGTTTGGCGACAGAACGAAGGCAGACGTTGACACGCTGTCGCACATGTTCATGAACACAATCTTCACGACGGGACTCCGCGGCGAATACAACACAACCGGCAACCTCGGGGCGCCGCGCCAAAACCGTGTGTTTATCGACCGGCACGACGACGGGCAGTTTCTTTTCACCCTTCCTTACGATTTTGTGCACACGCCGGTGGGGCAGTTCCATTTCACCAACACGCTCTCCCCTTTTACAAACCTTTCATATAATACGGCAGGAAACCGCACTAACGGCGAAGACCATCTCGTTGCCAAATTCGGAGTGAACGCCGGAAAGCGAATCGGCGTAGGGTTTAATGTGAATTACATATACGGGCGTGGATATTATTCCAATCAAAGCACGTCGCATTTCAACTACACTATGTATGGCTCCTACATAGGCGACAGATACCAACTGCATCTGCTTATGTCGGTTGTCAACCAGAAAGTTACCGAAAACGGCGGTATAACCAACGACAATTACATAACCCATCCGGAAAGTTTCGACGACAATTTCTCTACAAGCGAGATGCCGACAGTGCTCGAAAACAACTGGAACCGCAACAACAACCAGCACATTTTTCTCACCCATCGTTACAACATCGGTTTCAACCGAAAGGTGAAGATGACCGACGATGAGATTGCCGCGCGCAAGTTTGCCATGGAGTCGAAAAAAGAAAACGAAGCGAGAAAAGCCAAGGATGAAGCAAGCCGCGAAGCCAAAAAACGGGGTGTGGATTTCGATGAGAAGCGATTCGACGGCAAACGTTATAGCGGGCGTCCCGACAATGCCAAAATTGTTGGAAGTGAGCCGGCCGATACTGCAAAGGCCGATGGCGGACGCATAGCGGTCAACGGCAAACTGGCTGCCGACAGCCTCATGGCACAATCAGCGGCAGCAGCAAAAGACACGATGTGGATGAAGACGGAGTATGTGCCGGTGACAAGTTTCATACACACCATGAAATTCGACAACTACCGCCGCATATACCAGGCTTATTCTACCCCGGAAAATTTCTACGCCGACACATACAACACCGTGGGCACATACGCCGGCGACTCTATCTTTGACAAGACATCACACTACCGGCTTGTAAACACCTTCGCGGTGTCAATGCTTGAGGGCTTCAACAAATGGGCAAAGGCCGGTTTGAAAATATTCGCCACATCCGATTTGCGGCATTTCGCCCTACCCGACTCTACAAGCCGCACCGCTACCTACAACGAACACAATCTGAGCGTGGGCGCACAACTCATAAAGTCGCAGGGGCGCACACTGCATTACAATGTGCTTGCCGAGACATGGCTTGTTGGCAAAGATGCCGGCCAGCTTAAGGTTGATGCCACGGCCGATGTTAACTTCGCCTTTCTTGGCGACACCGTCACGTTGGCAGCCAGAGGTTTCTTCCACCGCCTTAATCCCACATTCTATTACCG
>CAVDJG010000364.1:0-2053 GCA_963609005.1 Acidaminococcaceae bacterium | reverse complement strand
CAACCACGAGTATATCCTGCGCAAAAGCAACGAAGAGGTAGCCGACCTCTTTGCACCCATTGTGGCCAACAACGGCGTTGACGAATCGATGGAGCGTATAACCAAGGTTGTGTCGATGATGAAAGACCGCGTGAGCTTCGTCAAGGAGTTGTGGCCGCTCTGCTCGTTCTTCTTCATTGCACCTATTGAATATGATGCAAAGACCGTGAAGAAGCGATGGAAAGCCGACTCGGCACAGGTAATGGGCGAACTTGCCGACGTTCTCGCAAACATCGACGATTTCTCGGTTGAAGGCCAGGAACCCGTGGTGATGCAGTGGGTGGAAGAAAAAGGCTACAAACTGGGCGATGTGATGAACGCGTTCCGCCTCGCGCTTGTCGGCATAGGCAAAGGACCGGGCATGTTCGACATATCGGCATTCCTCGGCAAAGAGGAAACACTGCGCCGACTGCGCCGCGCCATCGAAGTGCTGAAATAACCAAATACACGGAAGGCGGCTACGGCCGCCGCACCGGAAAAACACATCGCAACCGTGTACAACATCGCAATCTACATCTATCTGCTCGGAGTAGCCGTGGCAAGCATCTTCAACGACAAAGTAAGGAAGATGTGGCGCGGCGAGCGCGAAGCCATAAAAAAACTGAAAAAAGAGATTGACCCCTCGGCAGAATACGTATGGTTCCATGCCGCGTCGCTCGGCGAATTTGAGCAGGGACGCCCTCTCATCGAGCGGCTGCGTGCCGAACACCCCGAATACAAGATTCTGCTCACCTTCTTCTCGCCCTCAGGCTACGAGGTGAGAAAGAACTACAACGGAGCCGACACCGTGTGCTATCTGCCGCTCGACACCATAACCAATGCGCGGCGCTTCCTGCGTGCCGTGCGGCCCGTAATGGCGTTCTTCATAAAATACGAGTTCTGGTATAACTATTTCCACATACTCCGCCATCGTGGCGTGCCGGTATACAGTGTGTCGAGCATCTTCCGTCCCGGACAGATATTCTTCCGATGGTATGGAAAAGCCTACTCACGCGTACTGAAATGCGTCACACATTTCTTCGTGCAAAACGAAGAAAGCCGCCAACTGCTTGGCACTTTGGGCATAAACGAGGTGTCGGTGATAGGCGACACACGCTTCGACCGCGTGCTCCAGATACGCGATGCGGCGAAACATCTGCCCATAGTAGAGGCTTTCTGCAAAGGTGATGCCGCGGGAGAAAACACTGGACAGCACCCCTATAAAGTATTCGTGGCAGGGTCAAGCTGGCCTCCCGACGAGGAAATATTCATCGAATATTTTAACCGCCACCCCGATTGGAAACTCATAATAGCACCGCATGTAATCAGCGGAGAACATCTTGCACAGATAGAACAGAAGCTCGACTGCCTGGCATTGCGCTACACCGAGGCCACGACAGAGGCCGCAGCGAAGGCAAGATGCCTAATCGTTGACTGCTTCGGACTGCTCTCGTCGGTCTACAACTACGGCGACGTGACCTACATAGGAGGCGGATTCGGCGTAGGCATACACAATGTGCTTGAGGCGGCGGTATGGGACAAGCCCGTTATCTTCGGCCCCAACAACAAGCATTTTCAGGAAGCACAGTGGCTTTTGGGTGCTTGCGGAGGCTTCGAAATACACAACGCTGCCGACTTCGCGGCTATTCTCGACCGCATGGATTCCGACCCGCAGTTTGTTGCCGAGCACGGAAAAGCCGCCGGAAATGTGGTAAAAGCCCATACCGGGGCAACTGAAAAGATTATGGAAGCGTGCTTCGGCCAAACGCCGTCAGCGCGGGATTGAATGCAATAAAAACAAAAAAAAAGACTGGCGGTTCTGCATGTTAGAGCCGTCAGTCTTTGTATTTTATGCCCAATAAAAAATCGTTATTCGGCATGGTGTATGCTTCATTCGTGCGGAAAAGAGTTGTGCCGCGCGGCTTGCCATACCTATAAAAAGAAAAAATCCCCGCAGTATCTCATAAGAGAATACTACGAGGAAACACCCCTGTGGGCGCTGAGGGATTCGAACCCCCGACCCTCTGCTTGTAAG
>CAVDJG010000363.1:0-2053 GCA_963609005.1 Acidaminococcaceae bacterium | reverse complement strand
AGCGCATGATTCATAATCATGAGGTCCCCAGTTCAATCCTGGGTCCCGCTACTTTCATTGAACGAATTTAGGCCGAGGAGCAAATCCTCGGCCTTTTTCGTGCATATGGCCCCGCGCATGTTTTGTCTGCCCGTTGCCGGCATGCTGTCTGCGCGTTGCTTGCCGCCTTTCGGGTGCTGCGTCGGCATAGGTTGCAGTGGCTTGTCGGGCCGCATCGGCTTGCCTCTCGCAGCCATAAGGGGACAAAAGGAAATGCGAGCCCATTTTTTTTGGCTTTTTGCCCTCTTATTCATCGCTTTTTGCTAACTTTGCAGTTCAAAAAGATTAATACATAAAATATGGCTGGAACAAAACAAATTAAGACCGCTCTCATCTCGGTTTTCCACAAAGACGGGCTTGACGCACTGCTTGCCAAGCTCAATGCCGAAGGCGTGAAATTCCTTTCCACAGGTGGAACACAGGCTTTCATCGAGTCGCTCGGCTACGAGTGTCAGTCGGTGGAAAGCGTCACTACCTATCCGTCGATACTCGGCGGCCGCGTGAAGACACTGCACCCCAAGGTGTTCGGAGGCATACTTGGCCGCCGCGACAACGAATGCGACCGTGCACAGATGACCCAATACGAGATACCCGAGATTGACCTCGTCGTGGTAGACCTCTACCCGTTTGAGCAGACCGTGGCAAGCGGAGCGTCCGACGAAGACATCATCGAGAAAATAGACATAGGCGGAATCTCGCTCATACGAGCCGGAGCCAAGAACTTCAACGACGTGGTTATAGTTCCGAGCAAGGCCGAATACGGCGTGCTTCTCGACATTCTCAACGAGAAAGGCGCACAGACCGACCTCGCCGACCGCAAGATGTTTGCCGAGAGGGCATTCGGAGTGAGCAGCCACTACGACACCGCCATACACGAGTGGTTCGCCAAATAGTTCCACGCCAACAACGCCAAGGGCCGGGACTTGACTTCCGCGCGGCGCGGCGATGCGCCCGCGGTTGAACATGCCTGCGGCCGATATTAAAGAACAATATTTTACAAAAGAAACTTATGGGATTTTTTTCTTTCGTTCAGGAGATTGCGATGGACCTCGGAACGGCCAACACCATCATCATCAGCGACGACAAAATCGTAGTTGACCAGCCTTCGGTGGTGGCCCTCGACCGTCGCACCGACAAGATGATAGCAGTCGGCGAAAAGGCGAAAATGATGTATGAGAAAACTCACGACAACATACGCACCATCCGGCCTCTGCGCGACGGCGTGATAGCCGACTTCACTGCGTGCGAGCAGATGATGCGCGGACTCATAAAAATGGTGCACACCCGCAGCCGCCTGTTCTCTCCCTCGCTCCGAATGGTTATCGGAGTGCCGTCGGGAAGCACCGAGGTTGAACTGCGTGCCGTGCGCGACAGCGCCGAACATGCCGACGGACGTGACGTCTATCTCATCTTCGAACCTATGGCAGCAGCCATTGGCATCGGCATCGACGTTGAGGCCCCCGAGGGCAACATGATTGTCGATATAGGCGGCGGAAGCACCGAAATCGCGGTTATTTCGCTCGGCGGCATCGTGTCGAACAACTCCATACGCACCGCCGGCGACGACCTTACGGCCGACATCCAGGAATACATGAGCCGCCAGCACAACGTGAAAGTGAGCGAGCGCATGGCAGAGCGCATAAAGATACACGTGGGTTCGGCCCTCACCGAGCTCGGCGATGCCGCGCCTGAAGACTTCGTGGTGCACGGCCCCAACCGCATTACGGCCCTGCCCATGGAGGTGCCCGTTTGCTATCAGGAAATAGCCCACTGTCTTGACAAGACTGTCGCAAAAATCGAAAACGCCGTGCTCTCGGCCCTCGAGAACACTCCTCCTGAGCTGTATGCCGACATCGTGAAGAACGGTATATACCTCAGCGGCGGCGGAGCATTGCTGCGCGGTCTCGACAAGCGCCTCACCGACAAGATAAACATCCCCTTCCACATAGCCGAAGACCCGCTGCACAGCGTGGCAATAGGAGCCGGTGTGGCTCTGAAAAACATCGACCGCTTC
>CAVDJG010000362.1:0-2058 GCA_963609005.1 Acidaminococcaceae bacterium | reverse complement strand
CGGAGACGGGTATCGCGGCAACCTGCAATACCGCAACGGAGAATATGATTTCATAATAAACAAATATGCCAGACGGGGCAACACTATGATAGAGGCTTCCTACGAAGGCTCTGTCACAGAAGACACACCCACGAAAAAAGACTGGACAGATAGGAACATGTATTACATGCACATAAGGCATTATATGCGAACTCCGTTCATGTATCGTCTGCTTACATTTGCCGACAGCTTCGCAATGTATGCCAACTATGCCTTGGCAATAGGTGCAGGAGCATTCTCGGCAGTCACACACAGGTGGATTTTGCTCGCAGTCGCAATATTGTCTTTTGCATTTGCCATCACGGCAAGGACGTTCATCGCCAACAGGACATTCAAGTCGTTCAACGAACCAATGCAAAAGCTACGTATTGTGCCGTATGAAATCAGTCTTTTATGGTATAACTTGAAAAACTCACTAAGATACATAAATACAGACAAGACAGGCTTTACAACGCACAAGTTATGAGAGTAAGTTTCATAGCACCGACAAGAAACAGGCGAGAATACATCAACTACGAAATGTATGAAACGCTTAAACGCACATCAGAGAATGCCGAAGGCATTACCGTGGCCGACGATTTCCCTGATGTAGTGCATATCTTTGGCACATGGAACAACTCTTTTTCAAAGCTCTGCAAGGTTTTTGCAAGACGCGGAATACCAATTGTTTTCACTTGTATAGAAGGTCTTCCGGCCTCGACAAGGCTTGGAAAGTCGCCAAAGCGGAAATATTTCAGCCGCAAAATCAACCATTTGGCAACCGGACTGCACGTATGTGGCGACACCGAAAAGGCTTTGATTAAAGGCAAAGGAAATGTATCCCGCATATATTGCATAAACAACGCATGCCAAACTTCGCTCATATCCTGTGAAGAAATGGCCAACAAAGCAGTTGAAATGTATAAGAAAGTCATCGACGACAACGAATGTCTGACAAAAAAACACATCGCTGCTTTTCTGAAACAGAAGAAAATAAACGACGACACAATAAAAGCAATCTGTTTCAAGTTATTATATATAAAACAACTGTTACGGCGTGGTAACCTTCCACGACACTTACTACAAGACCTTACCGACTGCTTGACAATCAGCAACTACGATGAAGACAAGATGTCAACAACACTCAAAAAAGCAGGCATAATGAGATTTGCATCGAGAATGATGTATGTATTGAACAACAACTCTACACTCACAGAAGGCTTTATGCCCATTGCCGCAACCGGCGACAAACAAGCAAAGCATATAGAAAGCCTCATCACCAACTTTTAAATATGGCGGACATGAAGAAGAACAACATCCCTACAATAAACGACTTAAAGTATCTGCAACTTCTGTCACAATCATTTCCCAACATCTCCGAAGCAAGCACCGAGATAATAAACTTGCAGGCAATCATGAATTTGCCCAAAGGCACGGAGCATTTCCTGGCCGACATTCACGGAGAGTTTGAGGCATTCCAACACATTTTGAAGAACGCCTCAGGCAACATACAGAGAAAGGTGAACGAACTGTTTGGCAATACTTTGCGCGAAAGCGACAAGCGCGAGCTGTGCACACTGATATATTATCCCGACCAAAAGCTTGAATTAATAAAAGCCACAGAAGCCGACCTTGACGACTGGTATCACATCACCATCCACCAACTTGTGTCGATATGCCGCCTCGTGTCAAGCAAATACACGCGTTCAAAGGTGAGGAAATCGTTGCCAAGAGATTTCAGCTACATCATACAGGAGCTCCTTCACGAGCGCACCGACGACGCCAACAAAGCCGACTATGTGAATGTCATCATCGACACCATAATATCAACCGGCCGTGCCGACGATTTCATCATCGCCATTTCCAATGTTATCCAGCGTCTGTCAATCGACCAACTGCACATCCTCGGCGACATTTACGACCGCGGACCAGGGGCACACATCATCATGGACACCTTGTCGCGCTATCACAGCTGGGACATACAGTGGGGCAACCACGACATTCTGTGGATGGGAGCACTTGCCGGAAACAATGCATGTA
>CAVDJG010000361.1:0-2068 GCA_963609005.1 Acidaminococcaceae bacterium | reverse complement strand
TAAACCATAAATGATAAAGACAAGCCCGGTGTCTCACCAAAAGCATGTAAAAACAGCCTTTCAGTGTCTTACAATGTCAGACTGTTTTTTTTACCGGACACCAATATCTTAAAAAGTAATTTTTTTTGACCGCCGCCACTTGCAAACCAGCGCTTCCGCACCGCCCGACAAGGCTTCGCGGGGCGCGTTTTGCCCTGCCCACAGGCTGCAACCGCCTGCTGCGGGGCGCAACTAAGGCTTGCTTGCAGTGCAGAGAAGTGCAGTTTGCCGCGCAATCCTGGCTTGGTTGCGCGGCAAACAAGCCTTGTTTGGCGTGCTTTCTGCTGCCGCGCCTACCGGTGGAAAAACATTGTTTAATCGAAATACACTGGCTGTCAAGCGTTTGCGAAAGTCTCCCGATTTTTGCGTTTTGCGACCTCAGAGTTGCCGTGCTGCGTTCGATGGGCATTCTCGCGGCTTTTCATTGGCCGTTGCCGGGGCGTGGATGCACTTACAGGCCCTTGGCCTTCAGCGGTTCGTTGGTGGTGACGAAGTCAACGCCCTGCTCGAAAAAACGCTTTATCTCGTCGGGGTCGTTCACTGTCCACACGTTGGTGGTGAGGTGCAGTTTCTTTGCTTCCTTAATCCATGAAGGGTTGTTGCTGAACACCTTGCGCTCATAGTCGATGCCGGTGTAGCCTGCCTCCTTGGCCTGCTTGGGGCTGAGGTCGCCGTTTAGATATGACACCTTGGCCTTTGGAGCGTGTGCCACGAGATAGTCGCAGGCATGTTTGCTGAACGATATGTATTCGGTGCGGCCCTCCAATGCTGCGGCTTTCACCTGTTTGATTGTCGCCTCGATGCAGCGGTCCTCGTCGTTCTTGTCGGCATGCTCCTTGATTTCAAGTATGAGCTTCATGCGTTTGAGCGTCTTTGCCGCGTCGAGATATTCGCCGAGGGTGGGTATCTTCTCACCGTTTTTCAGCCGCTTGTCCTTTATGTCGGCATAGTTGGCATTCTCAATCTTTATGCCCTCGATGTCGTCGTCGTGGAAAACCACCACCACGCCGTCGCGCGTGATGTGCACGTCGAACTCCGATCCGTAAACGCCTATGCTGTGGGTGTTGCGCAGCGACGATATGGAGTTCTGGGCCGAACCTTCGGTTTTCCAGTAGCCGCGGTGGGCAATCACCTGCCGGCTCCGGTCTTTGGCTGCCGACGGGAGCACGATGGCCGCCATGAGCAGCATGGCTAAAAACAAATGTTTCATAGTTTGTGTATTTTTTTCAAGTAGACTATTCTTGTCGGCCTATGGCTGTGCGGCAAAGCAGCCGTGGGTTTTCATAGAGAGAAACGCCTGCCGCGGCGGCTTTATTGCATTAGCGGCGTGTTTTTTCGGCGCGCCTGTGGGCAAACCGAGGTTTTTATATTGGCGGCAAATAATGTCGGGCGGCAGGCTATCTTCGGTTTTTTATGAGTAATTTTGCACTCTGATTTGTGACCCATACACGAAAAGAATGATTATGAAACAATCGAAAAGCAACAATTTTTCAAGGTGCACCATCGTGGGCGTTGTGATCGCGCTGTGTGCCATGTTTGCCGCATCGTGCAGCGACGGCGCAGAAGAAGACAACAAACCGGCGGTGTCGCAGTTTCATCCCGGCGACACCGTGCCCGCAAAGGCTTTGCAGGAGCTTGGATCAGATGCCTTCTTCTTTGTCGTGCCCATACCCGACACGATATTCGCGCTCATGCAGGGCAAGTCGTATAAGGACTACTGCACCGTGCCGCGCGACTCGCTGCGCTACTTGCAGTGCCTGCACACCGACCGCAACGGACTGACTCTGGTGGGCGAGATGGTGCTCAACAAGTCGGTGGCTGCAACGGTGCTCGAGATTTTCAGGCGGTTGTATGCCGAAAAGTATCCCATAGAGCGCATGCGCCTCGTTGACTATTGGGATGCCGACGACGAGAGGTCGATGACCGACAACAACTCCTCGTCGTTCAATTTCCGTTTCATCTCGCACACGCAGAAGGTTTCGAAGCACGGCCAGGGACTGGCTATCGACCTCAACACGCTCTACAACCC
>CAVDJG010000360.1:0-2078 GCA_963609005.1 Acidaminococcaceae bacterium | reverse complement strand
ATCCCGTTGTCATGGAGCAGGCAGCTCGTTTCGTAGCCTACGTTTTCGTTGTCGATGAAGAACTTGAAGGCGTTTTCCTCGGCAAAAGCCTTGTCGTAGGTGGGGTTGTCGTCGCATTTTATGCAGGGCGTGAGACCGTACAGAATGTTCAGACCGCTGTAAGGCGTTGCAAAGACGGCTATTCCGCGTGCTTCTTTCGGTTTTGCTGGCAGTTGGCTGCTTTTCGACTCGTTTATTCCCATTTTCTTTGTGAAGAAATCCGAAAGCTCTTGGTTCTCCTCAAAAAGGGCATACCATTTGCCGCCGGTGGCTTTCTTGAACTTTTCATACACGGCACGGTCGTCGGTATGGTCGCGCTTTTCGCGTTCTTCGGCTATTGCGGCATTGGTTTTCTCGTCGATTTCAACATCTGCCATTATACCGTTCTGCCAGTAGCTGTCGCCATACCAGAACAGACTGAGGAATATTGGCGTCTGTTTCTTTATGAGACTCGAGAAATCAGTTACCTGCACCGATTCCTTGCGGAACTTCAGTCCGCTCTCTTCGGTAATGAGGTCTTTCAAGTAAAGGTGATCCTCGTCTTCGCTTTCTATCGTGAAATAGCTTGCACCGTAGTTTTTTGCTTCGGCCCATGCTTTGCGCTCTTCGTGATGGCGAGCTATGAGAGCCATCCACTCAGGTGTGGTCAGTGCGAGCAATGCGTTTCGCCTTGTGGCGATCTCGTTGGTTTCAACGCCGTAAATTATTAGATTTATATTGGTGGCGTTGCCGTTTGCCCGTGCCAGGGTGTTCTCAACTTCCTTTCTGAACTGCTGCGCATTCGACACATTCACGTAGCAGCAGAAGTGAAACCATTTAAGCACGTCGCGGTAGCAGTAGAAGTCGTCGTCGCCGTCGTGATTCTTTGCAAGGAAATCATACATCCGATCGTTCTCAGGTGCGGTTTCATATTCGGCGTCGATAATCTGGTATACATTTTGGGCCACTTCGTCGAGACCGTCGAGGTCGGGCGCTACGAAGACACTGTCAAACTCTTTCTGTTGCAGATAATTCCACAAGATGAACTTCACGTCGGCAAGGTTGGGTTCGCCGGTGACGTATGAAGCCTCGTCGGAATAGAACGGGATGTGCCTGCCGTAGCGCCGTTTGCTTTCTTCGGTGAAGGCATTCCAAATGCCGGTTTGCGACACCACGTCTTCAAACCATGCCGCGAGGCACAGACTTACATACAGTATGTCGTCGCTCTTCTTGAGCTTGTCGCCATATTCCGATCCGTCGATGACGTCGTAAATACGGTTGGCAAGGGCTGTATAGTATTGGTCGGTAGAGTCTTGCACGGTGTAGGGGTGAAGCTTGATCCAGTCTTTGATGAAGATTTTCTTTTTTCTTTTCATGATAGTTTTGGTTTTTCTTTCTTTTGCGGCAGAGCTACATAGCTTCCTGCCGGCGGCGCATCGTTTCGGCCGCATCACTGCCCGTGAGGCGCGGCAAAAATACAAATAATTTTCGAGAAAAGCCCTCCGCCGTTCCGGTTTTATTCTTGCCGGAAATGTGCATGAGGCTGTCATGGCTTTGAAAAGCGGCTTGCTTTCTGCGTGTTGCGTTTGCTGCACACGCGTGCTGCGTTTGCGGTGCATGCGTGTCGCAAATGGTGCGTAATGCCCGTGAAGGCTCAGTGCGGAGGCAGACGGCATCGCGTTGAAGCCGAAAATGCCGCTTCTTTGCGCGCGGTGTGGCTAAACATTTTAAAAACGCAGGGCCTTTCGGCATGCAATTGAAAACTTTTTCCTACATTTGTATTATTGTGGCGGCGCGGCAGTGTGAGGCAAATGTGCCGTGTTGTCGCCTCGTTATGGTGTAGAACAATAAAAAAGAACAATTATGGCAACATACATTATTTTGGTTGCGGTGTTTGCAGCCGCTTTGTTTTTGGGACTTTATATCGGCGGAAAAGGGCGGCATGGCTATGCCGAGAAAGCCGCGGTGGCAGACAGTTTGCAGGCGCGTGTGACCGAACTTAGCGGCAAAAACGAGGAGCAAGCACGACAGATAAACACTTATATAGAACAGGTTACGGC
>CAVDJG010000359.1:0-2090 GCA_963609005.1 Acidaminococcaceae bacterium | reverse complement strand
GCGCTACAACGTGCTACGCGACGGCAAACCGGTAGAGACTGACATTCTTGCAATACCTTCTGTTCTCCCCGGCAACACCGTTGGCGTTGACATTCCATACACCACCGCCGTTGAGGCAGGCCACGAATACATCATAACATTCAGCCTACCCATGAAGCAGACAACCGTATGGGCCGAAAAGGGATATGTCGTGGCCGAACAGCAGTTTGCCCTCACGGCCGACAGCAACGCCGCATGCGCATCGGTGGCCGACCCCGCATTCGTAAAGAACCGCGACACACAGCTCGCAACGATAGCCCCCGCAGGCAAACTTAAAGTGAAGGGCAACGCCATAACCGGCACCGACTTCGCGCTTGAATTCAATGCCGACGGCACCATAAAGCAGTGGACCTACCGCGGCACGCAGCTTGTAGTGCCAGGAGCAGGACCCGACTTCAATGCATTCCGCCGCATTGCCAACGACAACGTAAGCCTCGGAGCCACCGGCGGCGTGGCCGAGAACGAGAACAAGGAAGAAGGAGCCATTGGCGGAAAGCATCAGCTCACCGCCGCACCCAAGAAGGCGGGCAAGAACGTTGTGGCACAGGCCACCGTGTCGGGAGGCAACGACACTCATGTGATTGACTACACGGTATATCCCGACGGAACGGTAGACATGCGCGTGACATTCAGCAACTCGTCGGCAGAGACACGCCGCACGGGCATCACGATGCAGTTTGCCGAAGGCTTTGAAAACGTGGAATACTATGCAAAAGGCCCGCAAAGCAACTTCATCGACCGCCAACGCGGTTCGCTGCTCGGCCTCTACCGCACCACGGTTGACGGTATGTTCGAGGAGCTTAGCGCTCCGCAAACCATGGGCGACCGCCAGGGACTGCGCCACCTGACACTCGACAACGGCACAACGGCACTCTCTGTCGAAACCGACAAGCTCGCCTCTTTCTCGCTGTCGCACGTCGACGACGAGCAGTTCAACTACGATGTGTTCTACGGACGCAAGCATCCCTACGACCTTGTGCGGCATCCGCAGGTGTTCGCCCACTTCGACTATTGGCAGCGCGGAATAGGCAACCACAGTTGCGGCGGCGACTCGGTGCTCGACCAATACAAGTGCCCCACAGGAAAACACACCGTGACATTCCGCTTCAAACCGTCGGCAAAATAACGGCGCCGACACCGCGCTCCACGGCATCGCAGCACCGATGACGTGGCGGGCACACCTCACGGCTTGGCCATGGCAACAGTAACGATGCCGCGGCCAAGCCTTTTTTCGCTTTTTTAACCACCCTTTCTTGCCAGCCAACACCATTTGCAATAACTTTGCACATATACACACTCCATGCACAAGCCACACCTGACACGAATGAGAACAGCATGGCTGCTGCTCGCAATATATGTGCCGCTATTGCTTGCCGTTTCGCTCCACCGCCACAACGAGTGCGCCGAAACGGCTGCGGTAGAGTATTGCCGGGAGTGTGCCCACCACATTCACCACGGCGGACACATCACCGCCCAGCAGACAACGGCGCACGAGTGTGTGCTTTGCCAGTTGCAAAGCATGCCCTGCATGTTGCCGCTGACAGTGTTGTCGCTGCCTTCTCCCGTCACAAGGGCCACACGCCTTGTGCGGCAAAGCGCAAGGGTGAAACCGTGCGCGTGCCGCATGGCCATGCTGCGCGCCCCTCCTTGTTTTTCCTGACACTGTACTTTTAAGCAACGCCCCTGAAACAATCATCGGGCACACACCGTCGCAATCATTCAAACCAATGCACTGCGGCCATGCCAGTGTGCCCAAAAACAAGGAGAAAACAAATGAAAGCAACAAACAAGCATCTGCTGCTTGCGGGCACACTGTGCCTGCAAGCCGGAACAGTGCTGCCATGCCTTGGTGCAACAACATGGCACATGCACGGCGACAACGACTATAAAGCCGCACAACACGACACCATAACACACAACCCCATGACCGAAACGAGCGTGAAGCTCGGCGAGGTTGTGGTGACGGGAATAACCGGAAGCGACAAAATGAAGAACACACCGTCGCCCGTAAGCGTGGTGACGCCACGGCAACTTGAGGCGCGCGCCTCAAC
>CAVDJG010000358.1:0-2131 GCA_963609005.1 Acidaminococcaceae bacterium | reverse complement strand
CTCTGCTCCCTCCTCACCCTGGGCTATGACCGTTGCGCCCTTGCAGGGCTTTGTGATCAACAATTTCCGCAAACGCGCATTTATGCGGTTAAATTTTGAACACCCTACCTATATGCTAAAACTGTGCACTTCTATCTTGAATGTTTAGGGCATGGCGCATTTCCCATGTCCTGCAAGGCATGAGGAAACATGGCGTCTCCTATGCCTTGCAGTGTTTGTCGGCGGCTGATGATCAGAAAGTCACAGGCACGACAATCTTGGCCGTGAAGTTGCGCCCCATGTTGCACACACCCATGCGCCCGGTGACATTGTTGCGGTCGAGATATTTCAATCGGCTCAAATGGTTCTGGTAGGCACGGTCGGTAAGGTTCTCGCATGAAAGGTAGACTGAGAACATGCGGCGGCCATGCCGTTTCACGTCGGTGCCGGCATACAGGTTGAGCAGCGTGTATGACGGTGTGGCTGTCTCGGTGCCGTTGGCTGCATAATAGTGGTTTTGCCGCAAATTGCAGTCGGCTTCAAGTTTCACATAGCAGTTGTCTATGTGGCGCAGGCCGCATGCAATTTCGTAGCGCATGTCGGCCATAAGGCGTGGGGCAGGGGTGAACGGCAGATAGCGCGTGGCGCGTGGCTGCCCCAACTGCACCGAACATACATAGCTGAAGCTGCTGCCTATGTGCAGGTGCGGCAGAGGGTGCACGTCGAGGCGGGCTTCGCCGCCGAGCTGCCTTGCCTTGCCCGAGGCAAAACGATAGGCCGCAACGCCGTCGATGGTGGCCGGACTGCCGTCGGCAGCCATTTGCCGCTCGCTGAAAATGTAGTTGTCGATGCGGTTGGCAAACAATGCCAGTTCGGCCGAAACGATGTCCGACGAGTAGCTCGCGCCCAAGTCGGCCTGCCAACTGCCTTCGGGGCGCAATGCCGTGTTGCCGAGCTCGTGGCGTTGTGTGCCCTCGTGCACACCGTTGGATGCAAGTTCGCTTATGTTGGGAGCGCGGAATCCGCGCGACAGGTTAAACTTCACGTTCACGTCGGGCAGCACGTCGGCAGCGACACCGATGCTTGCCGACACGCCGCAGAACGTGCGCTTGAATGCCGCGAAACGATCAGTGCCGTCGCAGTTGAGCGCATCACCGCTCATGGCGCGCCGGTCGGCACGCACGCCCCCCGTTATGTTGGCCTTTCCCAGAGCCTTTGCCGCCGTGGCAAACAGACCGCAGTCGAACAGGCGGTAGGCCGGGACGAGAAACTCCGAACCCTTGTTGAGCGACCGTTGATACATTCCGTTTACGCCGGCCGACACTTTCCAGTTGCCTGCAAGGTGGGCGTCGTAGTGGGCATCATAGTTTATGGTGTGCAGCATGAAGTCGAGCTGGCACTCCTTCGGGGCGTCTTTCTCCTCGAACTCCTGCCGGCGGTTGTGCTGATAGGCCACGGTTGCTTTCAGACTACCGTCGCCTATGCCCAGCGTGTTGTCCCACACCGCGCGGTAGTGGTGTATGTGCTGATAGGGCACCGGTATGTAGTAGCTCTCAGGCGAATAGCCCTCAGGGCGCGTGAGCACTCCCGTGAGTTCGTCGCGCTCGCCCTCCACGATGCCCGGAGTGGTGTGGTAGTAGCCCAGTGTGAGGCGCGAATGCACATTGCCGAAGTTTACTCCGATCTTCTGCGTGAAAGCCTGCTCGCGGTAGGCCGACCCTGGCACATAGCCGTCGAGGCAGTTGCGGTAGCAGTGTGATGCCTTGCCGCTGTAGCGCGTGTCCCACACAAAGTGCCGCTTGTGGCCCGAAAAGTCAACCGAGTAGTCGGCAAGCGCGTTGTTGCTCTGAAATCCTGCCGTGGCACAGGCGTGCATTTCGCCTTCAAGCGGTGCGGGCGCGGGGTTGAACACTATCACTCCGGCCATGGCGTCGGAACCATATTTGAGGCTTGCCGCCCCTTTGAGTATCTCGGCCGAATGCACCGACGCACCGTCAATCTCGATGCCGTGCTCGTCGCCCCATTGCTGGCCTTCCTGACGTATGCCGTCGTTTACCACCACCACGCGGTTGTAGCCCAGACCGCGTATCACGGGTTTTGAAATGCCGCTGCCCGTGGTTATCTGCGACACTCCGGGCTCGCGGGCTATGGC
>CAVDJG010000357.1:0-2153 GCA_963609005.1 Acidaminococcaceae bacterium | reverse complement strand
CTTGTTATCTGTGCGGCCAAGGCGGCAGGCACTTTCTCAAGCACAATGGCGAAACATCCGGCGCGGTCGAGAGCCTTTGCGTCGGCCAGCAGTTTGCGGGCCTCCTCCTCGTCTTTCGCGCGCAAACCGTAGCCTCCGAATTTGTGCACACTCTGTGGCGTGAGGCCGAGATGCCCGCACACCGGTATGCCCGCACCCACCATGCGTGCCACCATGTCGGCTATTTCCGACCCGCCTTCGAGCTTTACTGCATCCACGCCGGTTTCTTTCATTATTCTCACTGCGGTGGCAATTCCGTCGGTTGGTGATGTCTGGTAACTGCCGAACGGCATGTCGCATATCACGAGAGCGTGGTTCACGCCGCGCACCACCGAGCGTGCGTGGTAAATCATCTCATCGACCGTTATGGGCAAGGTCGTGGCATTGCCCGCCATCACGTTGGAGGCCGAGTCGCCGATGAGTATCGAGTCAACACCTCCGGCATCAACGATGGCTGCGGTGGTGAAGTCGTAGGCTGTGAGCATGCTTATTTTCTCGCCGTTCTTTTTCATCTCGAAAAATCGTGGAACGGTAACTTTCTTCTTGTCTGTACTTAAATATCCTGCCATAATATGTAGTGAAAATAGCGTCGTGCGGCTATTGACTCTTTTAACGAGACTGCCGTAGACGCGGCAAAAGTACAAATAAAATCCGAGATAAGGCTTGTTTAAAGCCGTTTTTTAAGGCATGCACGGCAGCGTGTGGGCATCATGTGTAGGCAATGTGAGGTCATCATTTTTAGGTATTCGTGACGATAAGGAAGTAGATGCCACCCGGTTGCAAATAATTATTAGTAATTTTGCATGTAAATAACGTGGCAGCCGGTGCTGCTATGGTTGTTTTGAAACGAACAATACGCAATTGAATATGTATTTATCAGATCTCAAGACAGGTGAACGTGGAGTCATTGTGAAAGTCACTGGGCAGGGCGGTTTCCGCAAACGCATAGTGGAGATGGGCTTTATAAAGGGCAAGGTGGTTGACGTCTTGCAGAACGCCCCGTTGCAAGACCCCGTGAAATACAAAATAATGGGCTATGAGGTGTCGCTCCGCAGGGCAGAGGCTGGCATGATAGAAGTGGTTTCCGAGGATGAAGCAAGGAATATGGAAACTGTGGCCCAACCCGATGCTGCTGGCCGTGTGGACTGCGATGACACGGCTGCCGACATGGAAAAGAAACTGCACGATGCCGCCCGCAAGAAGCGCAGGGTGATAAACGTGGCCCTCGTGGGCAACCCCAACTGCGGCAAAACTTCGCTTTTCAATTTCGCTTCGGGAGCACATGAGCGCGTGGGCAATTATTCGGGCGTGACAGTTGACGCCAAAACCGGACATGCAGAGTTTGAGGGCTACACGTTCAACATCGTCGATTTGCCGGGCACCTATTCGCTCTCGGCCTACTCGCCCGAGGAACTTTATGTGCGCAAGCAGATTATAGAGCACACGCCCGACGTGGTGATCAACGTGATTGACACGAGCAACCTTGAACGCAACCTTTATCTCACGACGCAGCTTATCGACATGCACCTGCGCATGGTGTGCGCCCTCAACATGTTTGACGAGACCGAACGGCGCGGCGACAACGTGGACTATGCCAAGCTCGGCACGCTTTTCGGTGTGCCCATGGTGCCTACGGCATTTACCACCGGGCGCGGAGTTGACCTTCTGTTCCACATCATAATCAACCTTTACGAGGGTGCCGATTTCCTCGACGAGAAGGGCGCTCTTCCGCCGGAGATTGCCGCCGAGATAAGCGAGTGGCACGCAAAGTGGCGCGATGTAGCCGACGACGACCACGACGAAGATTTCGCAAGCGGTGTGCATCCGCGCCGCAACGTGTTCAGACACATACACATAAACCACGGCCCGTTTATCGAAGAGGGAATAACAAGCATTCAGACTCTGCTGAAACGGCTCGACTGTCTGCGCAACCACTATTCCACACGCTATCTCGCCATAAAACTTATGGAGGGCGACACCGATACCGAGCGGCTGATAAAGGCCGAGGCTCCCGATGCCGAAGCCATATTGAAAGTGCGCGACGAGGCCACGGCAAACGTCCTTAAATATACAGGCGAAGATGCCGAGACTGCCGTCATGGATGCCAAGTATGG
>CAVDJG010000356.1:0-2159 GCA_963609005.1 Acidaminococcaceae bacterium | reverse complement strand
CACATTGGTGTCAACACCCGCATCGGCCGCAGTCCCGGCAGGCAGTTCGGTTGCCACACCCGAAGTCACTATCTTGTCTTTCAGGTCAACGATGAGCCTTTGGGCAGTCTTCAGTCCGATGCCTTTCACGCTCTTCAGCAGTTTCTCGTTGCCTGTGGATATGGCATTGCAAAGCTCTGCCGGCGTGGCAGCCGAGAGTATCATGCGTGCCGAGTTGGCACCCACTCCCGACACCGAAATGAGCAGACGGTAGAGCTCGCGCTCCTGCTTGGTGGCAAAGCCGTAGAACGTGTATGAATCGTCGCGGCCTCCGGCCACAAGCGACTCGTGCACATAGAGTTTTGTTTCTTTCTTGCCCTGTATGGCGGTGTAGGTGTTGAGCGATATGTTGAGTGCGTAGCCCACGCCGTAGGCTTCTACCACCGCGAGAGCGGGAGTGAGTTCGGCGAGCTCGCCTTTTATGTAGTCAATCATCTTTTCAAGTGTTATGCTTTACCGTGCGGCGCATGTATGTTTCACTGCCGCAACCGGCCCGCGCACGCACATATAATATATTATTAACGAGCGAAGCCTGCCTTTATTGTGTGCGGGCATCATTTTATGCTGCAAAAAGGCAGTCAAAGCCATCGTGCGGCGCACGGTGCACACATGCAAGACAGACGCAGCACGCACGCCGCGCAGTTGCCGCACACGCGTGCCGCGCATGCAGTGCAACGCGACAAAGCCTTGTCTGGCGACTACCGAAACGTAGGTAAAATGGCGAAACAGGCATAAAAACACAAGCAAGAAAGGCATTTAACCGACTATTTTCTGTAATTTTGCAGTCGCAACGGCATTTGCGCAAACAACCGCCAATGACCGTAAAAGACGACAACAACCAATAAAACGACAATAGAAAATGAAGAAAATCAGAGCTGCCGTAGTGGGCTACGGCAACATCGGACGCTACACGGTGCAGGCACTTGAGGCTGCGCCCGATTTCGAGATTGCAGGAATAGTGCGCCGCAACGGTGCGGCTGACAAGCCGGCAGAGCTTGCCAAATATGAAGTGGTGAAGGACATAACCGAGCTCGACAGCGTTGACGTGGCCATTCTTGCCACTCCCACACGCTCGTGCGAGGAGTATGCCAAGCGCATACTGCCCCTCGGCATCAACACAGTTGACAGTTTCGACATACACACTTCGATACTCGACTACCGCGCAACGCTCATGCCGCTCTGCAAGGAGCACAAGGCCGTGGCGGTGATAGCAGCCGGTTGGGATCCGGGCAGCGACTCGATTGTGCGCACACTCATGCAGAGCCTCGCGCCCAAGGGACTGAGCTACACCAATTTCGGTCCGGGCATGTCGATGGGACACAGCGTGTGCGTGCGATCGAAAGAAGGGGTGCGCAACGCGCTCTCGATGACTATACCCAAGGGCGAGGGGCTGCACCGCCGCATGGTGTATGTTGAACTTGAACCCGGGGCCAACCTTGAAGAGGTGACAAAGGCCATAAAAGCCGACCCGTATTTTGCCAACGACGAGACACATGTGTTTGAAGTGGAGTCGGTAGACGACGTGCGCGACATGGGACACGGCGTCAACCTCGTGCGCAAAGGCGTGAGCGGCACAACGCAAAACCAGCGCATGGAATTCAACATGAGCATTAACAACCCGGCACTCACCGGCCAGGTGCTTGTCAACGTGGCACGCGCTTCGATGCGCCAGCAGCCCGGATGCTACACAATGGTTGAAATACCCGTCATCGACATGCTCGCAGGCAGCCGCGAAGAACTCATCGGACATCTCGTGTAACAGTCGGGCACACTCACACACGCCCTACTCCACCGGGCCGTCACCATAGACACAGGTTGGTGACGGCCCGGTTTTGCATATCAATGAAGCCGTTGGGTCTGATGGGACTGATTGCATTGCAGAAAATCTTTTCACTTTCCATGCCACGAAAAACCCTATCGTTTTTTTGACACAAGTCACAAATTATGCTTAACTTTGCAATTGCCAAAACCTACCTATAAAACATTTTCAACCAAAACAAACCTACCGAAATGCAACAACCAGCAAAATCGATATTGCCCATTGCAGCCCTCTCGTGCTGCGCGGCAACCGTGCAGGCACAGCAGAAAACCGTGCAGGCACACCCCAACATTGTATACAT
>CAVDJG010000355.1:0-2163 GCA_963609005.1 Acidaminococcaceae bacterium | reverse complement strand
GCTCGCTCCGCTCTATTGGCTCAACCACTGGCTCATGCCTGCCACTGAATTCAATTTCTCTATGTTCTTCATGGCAGCCGTACTCGTAGCATGCGATTTCTACGGCTTCGTGTTTCTCAGGCGCACTCTGCACGAAATCATTGGCATAAGCCGTACTGATGCCAACTGGTTGTCGGCCATGTTCTACTCGTTTGCCCACATAATGCTTGCCGCGATAGTGCCCGACCATTTTGCAATCTCGCTCATGCTGCTTCTCCTTACTATATATATAACAGCACGGCACATGCGCGACGGTCGGCAACTTGAATGGTGGAAGGCCACTCTGCTTTATTTCATTACCGCCGGAATGACACTCACCAACGGCGTGAAAACATTCATTGCCGCCGCTTTTACCAACGGGCGCAAAGTCTTTTCATGGCGTGGCATGGCCGCATTTGTGCTGCCCACGTTGCTGCTCGGGGCGGCAGTAGTGTGGCAGGAAAAGGTTATCATCGAACCGCAGAAGCGCAACATAAAGCATATAGAGCAAGCCGTGGCAAAGAAGAATCCGCATGCCACCGACAAAATAAAAGTGCACGACGAATGGGTGAAGCGCCAAAACGGCGAGGCTCTTACCACAAAAGTGCCTCTGCTTGAATGGAGCGACATAACGACGTCGCGGTGGCGGTCGGTGGTTGACAACCTTTTCGGCGAATCGCTGCAGCTGCACTGCGACCATTTGCTTGAAGATGTGCAGCAGACACGACCGGTGTTTGTGTCCTACCGATGGACGCTGAACTACATTGTTGAGGCTGCCGTCGTGTTGCTTTTCATTGCCGGGGCATGGGCGGCACGCCGCGAAAGGCTCTTCAAAATGGTGGCGTCGTGGTTTGCATTCGACATTGTAATGCATCTGTTCTTCGGATTCGGGCTCAATGAGGTGTATATAATGACCGCCCATTGGGCGTTCATCATTCCCATATCGGCCGCATATCTCATAAAGAAATCAACGCCACGCCGCGCGAAGGCTATTCGCATTGCCGTCGGCACGCTCACTCTTTGGCTTGCCGCTTATAATATAAGCATATTGTTCGACTATTTCATTGCACCATGAAAAAAGGCAGACAACAGTTGAGGGTGTTTCACCTCATCACACATTTCGACCTCGGCGGTGCAGAACGCGTAGCCGCCAACATAGCCGAGTCGGCATCGCCCGACATGGAATATCATGTGGTTGAGATTTTGCGCGGCCGTTCTTCATTCACAAGGAAATTCACGGCAGAACTCGAGAAAGCCGGAGTGAGGTGCCACCGCAGTCTTATGCCCGACATACGCTTTCATTTCCTGTCCGAGCGCATAGCCGCCGCTTTGTTTCCGCTACGTTTTCTGTGGCTTTGGCTAAGGTGGCGTCCCGACATAATACACACGCACACCGAGACTCCAGACCTCGCATTTTTCGTGGCGGCAAAGATGCTGCCGTGGGCGAAAGGCTTCGCCGTAGTGCGCACAATACACAACACCCAGTTGTGGACGGGGCTGGCACGCACGGCCATACGTGTGGAGAAGATGTTCGGACAACGCCGCGCCAACATCGCAATATCCCACTCGGTGCGCGACAGTTATGCGCAGCGTTTCGGTGGAAATCCGCCCATAATACACAACGGAGTGGCCGAGGTTGAACAGAAACCGTTCCCTGGCCTCGTAAAAGGCAAGACCAACATTCTGTTTGCCGGACGTCTCGAGGCGCAGAAAGGCGTCGATGTAATGCTTGCTGCAATAACCTCTTTGCACGGCGACACAAACTACCATTTCCACATAATAGGCACGGGTTCGATGAAGGCGAAAGTGCAGGCGGCTGTCGGCGGCTACGCGAATGTCACGCTCTACGATGCTGTCTACGGTCTGTCGGCCTATCTCGCGTCGTTCGACTATCTGTTCATGCCGTCTGAATTCGAAGGGCTTAGCATGCTGTCAATGGAGGCGAGCCTTAACCGTTTGCCGGTGATAGCCAACGACTGCCCCGGACTTTCCGACACGCTTCCGCCCGACTGGCAACTGAAAGTGCACGGCAACGACTTGCAGGCCTACCTGCACATTTTCCGACAAATTTTGCCGAAAGCCAACCGCCAGCAACTCATCGATCAAGCACGGCAATATGCCCTCGACAATTTCACGGTGTCTCTG
>CAVDJG010000354.1:0-2189 GCA_963609005.1 Acidaminococcaceae bacterium | reverse complement strand
ACCTTGTCAACCGCATCGAGGTGATGGCGCCTGTGTATGACGACGACATGAAGCGCGACCTCATGCGCACCGTCGATTTCGGACTGTGCGACACCACAAACGGACGTATTGCCGACGGCATGGGCACCAATGCCATACAGCAAGTGCCCGAAGGCAAAGCGCCGTTCCGCTCGCAGCAGGAACTGCACAACGCCTACCAACTGTAACCATTGCAGGTAAAAACAACAAAAAAGAATATATGCAACCAGTAAATATAGCAGCCATCGACATTGGATCAAACGGAGCGCGGCTTCTCATAAAGCGCTTCGACGACAGCGCACCGGAGTTCGCCCGCATACGCAAACTCATGTTTGTGCGCGTGCCGCTGCGTCTTGGAAAGGATGTGTTCACCCTCGGCAAAGTGTCGAAAGAACGCGCGCGCATGATGATGCGCATGATGAAAGGTTTCAAGCAGTTCATGCTTCTCTACAACGTGGAGCGGTTCAGGGCCTGCGCCACATCGGCCATGCGCGATGCCGAGAACGGCAAAAAGGTGATGCACCGCATAGAAAAGGAAACGGGCATAGCCCTCGAGATAATACCCGGGGCCGAGGAGGCACAACTCTTGTGCAACAATCTCGTTGAAAACACCGACAGTGGGGTGGGCAACTATGCCTATGTCGATGTGGGCGGCGGCTCTACCGAAATATCGCTGCTGCACGATGGGGTGCTCGCCGAGAGCCACTCTTTCAACATAGGCACACTGCGCATGCTCAGCGGTGCGGTGAAGGCAGCCGACAAGGCCGCCATGTGCAGCGTGCTCGGGCAGTATGCTCGCGAGTTTCCGGGCACACGCATCATCGGGTCGGGCGGAAACATCAACAAACTGTTCAAACTCGCGCATGTCAAGGGCAACGAAAAGGTGCTTGGCGTGGATCAGCTTGCCGACTTGCATAGTCGCCTTGCGCCGCTCTCGATTGAGGAACGCATGGTGCAGTTCTCGCTCAAAGACGACCGCGCCGACGTCATCGTTCCTGCTGCCGACATCTTCCTCACGGTGGCGCAGGCTCTTGAATGCAACTCCATCATGGTGCCAAACATAAGTCTTGCCGACTCTATCGTCGATGGCATCTACCGCGAAATGAAGGGTTGAGGCTTCTCTGCAACCCGCCAATTGCTACATTCTGCACCTTGACTTGGCCGAACAACCTGCCTGCATCGCCGTTGGTTGTTTTGCCAAGCTAAGGGCGTTGAATGTCTTGCTTGTGAAACAAATCCATCGAATGGCATGAATGTTTCCGATTTTTATACCTATCTTTGCCGTATGTCAGCATTTAATGGCAGAAAAAGGCAAGAACATAAATGATAGGAACAATAGTAAACACGGCGGCTATAATCATCGGAACAGCAGTAGGCACTGTGCTGCACAACGGGATAAAGGATAAATACAAGCAAACGCTATATAACGGTTTGGGACTGGCATCGCTGGCTATCGGAATGAATGCTTCGATAATCCACATGGCCAAAAGCCAATATCCCGTTCTTTTCATCCTTTCAATAGCCATAGGGGGCATTGTAGGCACGAGGATCGACATCGACGGATGGTTCCGCAGGTTGGTAAACAAGCACGACAGGCAGGACAATCCTGACGCCTCGCTTGCCAACGGACTTACAACGGCGATACTCCTTTATTGCATAGGTCCGTTGTCGATGCTCGGCCCTGTAGTAAGTGCATTGAAGGGCGACAACACTCTGCTCTTCACCAACGCCACACTCGACCTTGTGTCGGCTTGCGTCTTCGGCTCCACCTACGGCATCGGAATGTTGCTTGCTGCTCCCGTGCTCTTTCTGTGGCAGGGCCTTTTCTATGCCGTGACGCTTTTGTCCAGCCAGGCGGTGAGCGACGCGCTAATGGCCGAACTGCTCATTGTAGGCGGATTGCTGATTACTGCCAGCGGACTTTCGCTGCTTAGTTTGAAAGACTGCAAGACCTTGAACCTACTGCCGTCACTGCTTATTCCTATAATATGGTTTGCTGCAAGACACCTCTTTGCATAGACAAGCAAGAGTGGGGAAACCTTATAAAAACACGGCAATGTTTGTGCTGGCTTTTGCCATGGACCGATATTTCGTAGCCATAGCCTATGGCAAAAGATGGCCTGACAGTTCATCCGTCTTGTCGGTAAACCGGTTCTAACGATAAATGAAAA
>CAVDJG010000353.1:0-2209 GCA_963609005.1 Acidaminococcaceae bacterium | reverse complement strand
CTTTTGCAGGTGACCCGAATAACGTGCACACGGAACGTAAAATGAGGGGGCTTTTCAACCCGGATTTCAAACAATTTTGCATGGATTTCAAAGAAGGCTTCTTTGCACTCAGAGGAAGCCTTCTTTGCATCGCAACGAAGCCTAGTTTGCACGCCAACGAAGCCTAGTTTGCGAAACGGCCTGTTCTTGCCCGTAATGTGAAAATGGCTATGCCCATGGGCTGGCATATTACAAAATAGTCCCGACAACCTGTCGTTAAGGTTGCCGGGACTATTTTCATTTATTGCTTATATGATGCATACCGTTGTATGCATTACAAATTACATGGCTGTTGTAGCACTCACGAGCCATCCGTAAACGCAACTGCATACTCCGAAGAGCAGTACGCCTGCGGTGCAGAGGGCAAGGGCCGTGCGGGTGGCACAGTCGCTGCGGAATGTGGGCAACGGTGTCTCGGTTTTGTTTATATACATGCACTTCACAATCTTCAAATAGTAGTAGAGTGACGGCACGGTGTTTACAAGAGCGATGAACACAACCGCGTATGCGATGTTGGAACCCTGCTGGGCTGCTGCCATGAACACGAAGAACTTGCAGAACATTCCGGCGAACGGCGGGATGCCTGCGAGTGAGAACAATGCAAGCGTAAGGAGGAACGAAAGTTTCGGGTTGGTCTGGTAGAAACCGTCGAACACCGACATTTCGGTATTTCCCTTTCCGCGTGTCTCAACGACATTGATGACGGTGAACACCGCCATGTTGGCTGCTACATAAATGAGCACATAATACATCAAAGCCGTCAAGCCCATGGCATTGTTGCCTATTGCAGCAAGCATGATGTAGCCTGCCTGCGAGATGGAGCTGAACGCCATGAATCGTTTCAACTCTGTTTGGCGCAATGCGAAGAGGTTGGCTATTGTGATTGTAAGCACAATGACAACATACATCAGTGCCTCATAATATTCCACCATAGGCGCAAACACCTTCATAAGAATGGTCATAAGCGCAAAGGCTGCTGCTCCCTTAGAGACAACGCTCAGATAGCCTGTCACTGCTGTGGGCGCACCTTGATAGGTGTCGGCTGTCCAGAAGTGGAACGGCACGAGTGAAATCTTGAAGCCAAGACCGCTGAAGAAGAACACAAGTCCCATGATTGTCAATGGACTGGTGCTGATTTTTGCAGCTACATCGTCGAAATAGAGAGTGCCGCATGCGCCATAGAGGAACGATATGCCATAGAGCATCACGCCGCTTGAGAATGTGGCAGTGAGAATGAACTTGGCTGCGCCCTCGGCAGAGTTTTTCTTGAATTTGTCGAATGCCACGAGGCATGCCATAGGCACAGAGGCCATTTCAAGCCCGAGGAAGAACATGAGGAAATGCCCGGAGGAAATCATCATGTACATGCCAAGCAGTGTGGATATCACAAGCTCGTAGAACTCGCCTTCCTTGCGCATCACATCCTCACGCTCAATCCACGACTGAGCCATGACAACAACGATGAATGCACCGGCTGTGAGGATGACTTTCATCACCTGGGCAGCAGCAGTGGCGGTGTAAAGTCCGGCGAATGCGTCGGCGGGCTTTGATGTAAAGCACAGTGCAATCTGGGCAACCAACAGGACACCTGTCAGCAGACTCAATGCAGTGTGTTTCTTCTCGCCTTTCAATATAAGGTCGGCAAGGAATACTATTACCAAGGCTGCCATAAGGCCTGCCTCGGGTATCATATTAAAAAACTGACTATAATCCATTTTTCTACTGAACGGTTATTAAAGTGTTGGAATTACGCTGAGAATTGGAGCTACTGCATTGTCGATGACATGGCTTGCCCAAATAGGGAACGAACCGAGGCCTGCAACGCAGAAGATGAGGCAGCACACGGCGAAACGCTCGTCCCATGTGGCATCGGTAAGCTCCTCGAAGTGCGGGTTCTTAACCTTTTCGAAAAGGATGAAGCCTACGGTGCGGAGAATGTAAACGGCTGTCACCACAATCGATGTAATGGCGATGATGGTGCAGCAACGGTGGAATGTGTCGGCATTCTCAAACGAACCGTTGAAGATTGTCATCTCGGCAATGAAGCCAGAGAAGCCCGGCAGACCGAGGTTGGCAAGTCCGGCGATGACATAGCCCACCGACAGGAAAGGCATAATCTTCATCAAACCGCCAAGCTCGCGGATGTCACGGGTGTGGGTGCGGCCATAAA
>CAVDJG010000352.1:0-2245 GCA_963609005.1 Acidaminococcaceae bacterium | reverse complement strand
AAACCCTGCACAAAGCAGAATAATCAAAACAGCCAGTCTGTATCTGTTCAGAACGAAGCAATCCTTTTTTCAAGTTCAAAGTAAACGAGTTAATATTAACGGTTCGTTTATTTTACCCAAAGTACCAATTGTCAAAACAATCAGCACTTCGCTTCTTGTACTACTCTCTGTCTATGTAATCTTTTCAAAGAACTCTTTCTTTTGTTGCTCCCGTTTGTTTCGTTGTTTCTCGAAAGCGGATGCAAAGTTATGCTTTTTTCGGTTACAACCAAAACAATTCAAGAAAAAAGTTGACAAAACCTTATTGTTTTAACATTTGTTTACACAAAACAAGCAAAACAACGCCTCCTTACATTAAGAAAAAGGCTCGCTGCACGACTTTATGCCAATTGTGCAGCGAGCCCATTATTGTTGTTTTTGGGCTTTGCGGTGCTAAACCACGCAGCAGAACCCCATTGTGCGTGCAGTAAAGAGATGCTTTATCTGCTGCGGAACTTCATCGGAGCATCGAGCACGCGCTTGCCTACGCTTGGCGAAGTCTTGGCCGGAGCCTGCCATGCCGACGTGTTGGGGGCAGAGAGGGTGTTGCGTGTGCAGTCGAAATACACCAGTTCGTTGTTGTTCACACCCTCCATCACGCCGTTGAAAGCGTTTTTGTCGAGGCTGAAGCCCGAATCCTGCGAATCGCTACTTGCATCGAGCACGAATGTATATCCGCTGTTGTCGTATTTGATGTTGATGTTACCCGTGCGCGGGTCGATATACCACGAGAAGCGCAGTTCCTGGCTTTGGTCGCCAACATAGTCGATTTCCTGTCCGCGGCCGTTGAGCGAGCTGGCGTCATACTGGTCGAACTCGAACTGCACATTCATGTTCACCGCCTGCCGCTGGCCGTTGTCGTCGGTATAAACATTGGTGAGCGTGCCTCCCCAGTGGCCCCGCAGGCACTGTGCCATAGACGTGAGCTGGTCGGTCCCATAGTTGAACTTGTTGTTATACCAGTCGTAGTTGTCATACCAGTCGCCGTAGTAGTTGTAATAATAGTCGTAGGGATCGTATGGAGGTTCGTCGTCGCAACTTGTCAACAGAGCGGGAGCCGCCATAAGAAGCAGCATGGACAGAGTGTAATAAATCCGTTTCATAGTCAATATGTTTTTAGTTGTTTATATATTCAACATGTGGGCATCGGGCCGGGTGTTTTCTTTATGCCGGTGCTTCGAATGCTTTACATGCGCAAAATTATAGCAAAAAAACATGCCGTGCAAGTGTAAAATCCATATTTGTGAATAGGGTTTTCCCTACCTGCGACATTGTCTGCGCGATGCGAGGCAGGCGCGACACGCCCGTAAGGCAGACGGTGCACGTGCGCAATGCACATGCCGCACGCATGTGCTGCGGATGCTGAACACGGGAAACCAAGCGCGCTTATTTGCTTAAATTTTCTTTATACATTATTAATATACCACTTTAAATGACTAACTTTGCACAATATTAGCCGCTGCCGCAAACGGTATTAATGGCGGCACGAACCTTTCGGAAAAGAAGAAAAAGATTATACAGAAAAAGAAAGAAGAAAAAGATGAGAACTGTTTACGAATTCTCTGTCAAGGACAGAAAAGGGAAAGAAGTGTCTCTAAAAGAGTATGCCAACGAGGTTTTGCTCATTGTCAACACAGCCACCAAGTGCGGTTTCACCCCACAGTATGAGGAACTGGAGAAATTGTATGAGAAATATCACGCCAAAGGATTTGAGGTGCTCGACTTTCCGTGCAACCAGTTCGGGCAGCAGGCCCCCGGCACCGACGAGTCGATACACCAGTTCTGCAAGCTGACATACGGCACTGAATTTCCGAGATTCAAGAAGATAAAGGTGAACGGCGACGATGCCGACCCGCTCTACAAGTTTCTCAAGGAGCAGAAAGGCTTCGCCGGCTTCGACGCTGCGCACCCTCTGACCCACGTGCTTGACGAGATTCTGTCGAAAGAATGCCCTGACTACAAAGAGACGGCCGACATAAAGTGGAATTTCACGAAGTTTCTCGTGAACAAGCGCGGCCAGGTGGTGGCCCGTTTCGAGCCCACCGAAAGCATGGAGAACATTGCCAACCAAATAGAAGAGATATTATAATATTATGGAAAACAGAGAACACACGCGCTGCCTCATCATTGGCAGCGGCCCGGCAGGCTACACATCGGCCATATATGCAGGGCGTGCCAACCTGAGCCCGGTGGAATACTGCGGCAT
>CAVDJG010000351.1:0-2249 GCA_963609005.1 Acidaminococcaceae bacterium | reverse complement strand
ACCTCGCCCTGATACTCATCGTGGCAGGCATCGTTACAATAGTATTCAAACGCCTGCGTCAACCGCTCGTGCTTGGCTATGTGGTGGCAGGTTTTATAGTTAGCCCGCACATGCCCTACACGATGTCGGTGATTGACAATGCCGACATACAGACGTGGGCCGACATCGGAGTGATGTTCCTGCTCTTCTCGCTGGGACTCGACTTCTCGTTCAAGAAAATAGTGAAGATGGGCATAGCCCCGGTGATAACCACCTCGGTTATAATCTTCTTCATGGTGCTGCTCGGCATCGTGGCCGGGCACGCCTTCGGGTGGAACCGCATGGACTGCATCTTCCTCGGCGGCATGCTTGCCATGAGTTCAACCACAATCATATACAAGGCTTTTACCGACATGGGGCTGCGCCAGCAGAAATTTGCCGGTCAGGTGATGAGCGTGCTCATACTCGAAGACGTGCTTGCCATTGTGATGATGGTTATGCTGTCGGCACTTGCAAGCGGCAACAGCCCCGATGGCGGCGAGATGTTGGGCAGCGTGGTGAAGATAGGATTCTTTCTTGTGCTGTGGTTTGTGGTGGGCATATTTGCCGTACCACTCTTCCTGCGCCTTACACGCAAGCTCATCAACAACGAGACGCTGCTCATAGTGTCGCTCGGTTTGTGCTGCCTCATGGCGGTGCTGTCAACAAAGGTGGGCTTCAGCAGTGCCTTCGGGGCTTTTGTCATGGGCTCTATACTTGCCGAAACCGTTGAGGCCGACAAGATTGAGAAGCTCGTGGCTCCGGTGAAAGACCTCTTCGGCGCAATCTTCTTCGTGTCGGTGGGCATGCTTGTCGATCCTCATGTGCTCGTTGCCTATGCCCTGCCCATAGCTGCGCTTGTGCTCACCATACTGGTGGGGCAGGCCGTGTTCGGGTCGCTCGGGTTTCTGCTCGGCGGCCAATCGTTGAAGTCGGCCATGCGCTGCGGTTTCTCAATGGCACAGATAGGCGAGTTCTCGTTCATCATAGCATCGCTCGGGCAGTCGCTCGGCGTGACGGGCAATTTCCTCTATCCGGTGGTGGTGGCAGTGTCGGTAATAACCACTTTTCTCACACCTTACATGATACGCCTTTCGGTGCCGTGCTACAACCATCTCGAGCGGCACATTCCCAAACGGTGGATAAAGGCTATAAACAACATCACGCTCAGCCACCCGTCGTCGGCACCGAAAGGCAACTGGCACCGGCTGCTTGCCCAAATGGCACGCATCACGCTCGTCTATGTAATTCTTTCGGTGGCTGCCATAGCCCTGATGTTCATGTTCTTCCTGCCGTTCATACGCAGTGTGATGCCGGGCATGCACTGGATGGCCAACGGAATATGCGGTTTGCTCACCATAATGATTATCTCGCCGTTTCTCAGGGCAATGGTGATGAAGAAAAACCACAGCGAGGAGTTCAAGGCACTGTGGAGCGACAGCCGCATGAACCGTCTGCCGCTCATCATCACAATACTCGTGCGCCTGTTCATAGCCACGGCATTCGTGTTCTATATATGCAACTATCTGACACGCTTCACCAACGCGCTCATGATAAGCATAGCCATTGCCGTGGTTACGCTTATGCTGGTGTCGCGATCGCTGAAACGGCAGAGCATACGCATGGAGCGCTTGTTTGTGCAGAACCTCAGGTCGCGCGAAATAGAACAGCAGGTGCTCGGCTTGAAAAAACCGCTTTATGAGGGGCATCTTCTCGACCGCGACATTCACATCGGCGACTTCGAGGTGCCCGAAGGTTCGTCGTGGGCGGGACAAAAACTGCGCAACCTGCAGCTGCGCAACCGCTTCGGCGTGCATGTGAGCAGCATCCTGCGCGGACGGCAGCGCATAAACATACCGGGCGGCGACAGCATAATATTTCCCGGCGACCGCATACAGGCCATTGGAAGCGACAGTCAGCTCGCGGCATTGCAGACGGCATTGGCCGGCGACATAGTGCCCGACGACCCCGACATAGAGAAACGCGAGATGCGGCTCAATCAACTGCTCATTTCAAAAGGCAGCCCCTTTGCCGGATGCACACTGAAAGAGAGCGGCATACGCGACACCTATGAATGTATGGTGGTGGGCAAGGAGGAGGGAAAGGAAAACCTCACGATAATCAGTCCTGACTACCGCTTCTGTGTGGGCGACATAATATGGCTCGTGGGCGAAAACGAGGCTGTGGCCAATCTGTGCCGCGCCAATGACAGACAGTGACATGAATGGCAG
>CAVDJG010000350.1:0-2251 GCA_963609005.1 Acidaminococcaceae bacterium | reverse complement strand
GTAGCATACGTGCCATGAAACGTGCCCCTACATCTTTGAAGGCAAGTGTCGGTCCGTGGAAAAGTTCAAGGCTGAATATGTTGTCCTCCACTTTCACTGCGGGACATTCAAATGCCAAAGTGTCTTCAACGATGCTTCGCAGTGAGTCGGAGTCGATGTCGTCACCGAAAAAGGCTTCGGCCACACAACAGGAAATTTCCTTGAACGACATTTTGTCTATTTCTTCAAAAAACGACTGCGGCAGTTTCTTTATGCTTTCTGGCATATAGAGTCCGCCATCGGGTGCCAATCCTCTCACTATTGCTTCGTGCAGCGATGTCGAGGGGGCTTCATGTCTTGTGCTGTAATATTTCATGTGCTTCTTTTTTCAGTTACTATTTTATTGCCATAAATTTATCCATGAACTGCTGCAGCCTAAGCAGGCCATACGAACCGTTCACGCAACTCACTTCGTCATAGGTTTCTACCGCATCGGGAACTATGCCGCGGTGCCATATGGCAAATGGCACGGGCTCGCTCACGTGCGTTCTCAACTCCACAGGTGTGGGGTGGTCGGGCAACACAGCTATGCACACCGGCTCCTGCCATTTGGATGTTTCCTCGTATATAGGCCCTACAATTCTTTTGTCAAGATTTTCTATTGTGCGCAGTTTCAGTTCCATGTCGCCGTCGTGCCCGGCTTCGTCGCTTGCCTCAATGTGCAGAAACACGAAATCGTCGGTGCGCAGTGCTTCTATTGCAGCCTTGGCCTTGCCTTCATAGTTGGTGTCGGCAAGTCCGGTTGCGCCCTCTACAATAATGTTTTTCAGGCCCGCATAATGGCCTATTCCCCTTATCAGGTCAACGGCCGAAATCACGTCGCCGCGTTTTATCTCGGGGTGCATCTCGCCAAGCCGCTGCATCGACGGCCTGTAACCGCCGCTCCACGGCCATATGCTGTTGGCCACATCGCCGCCGTCGGCGGTTCGTTTTTTGTTGAACGGGTGGTTGGCAAGCAATGTTTGCGATTGCATTATCAGGCGGTTGAGCAAATCGGCCGTTTCCTGCCCGGTCATTCGCGCGCCGTCATGTCTGTCGGCCCAACCTTCTTCGGGGCTTACGAGAAGATTGCGCCATGCCTCGTTGGGATGGTCGTGGGGTGGGGCACACACCACATGTTTGTTGCCCCCCCTTACTACGAGCAGGTGTCGGTATTGTATTCCCGTCATAAACCTGATGTCGTCGTTGCCAAGTTCACGGTTGAGATAGTCAATGAGCATGCCACCCTCTTCGGTAGTGAGGTGTCCGCCGTGGTGGTTTTTTATCTTGCCGTCGGCAAGGGTGATTATGTTGCACCTCATGGCCATGTCGTCAGGACGCATTTCATAACCTATCGAGGCGGCTTCGAGCGGTCCGCGTCCTTCGTAAACCTTGTTCAGGTCGTAGCCTAAAATTGCCGTGTTGGCCACTTCGCTTCCGGGAAGGAAACCCTTGGGTATGGTTATAAGACGGCCGCAACGGCCTTCTTTTGCCAGCAAATTCATGTAAGGTGTGTGGGCGTGTTGGAGCAAGGTCTTGCCTCCAAGCCTGTCAATGTCATGGTCGGCCATGCCGTCGCCTAAAATAATAATATGTTTCATAATTAGGCTCTTTTGTTGAATAACGATGTGTAGTGTGGCGATGCCGCACTTTTGTCTGCGGCATCGCACTCATGCCGATGTTAAATGTTGGCAATCGACATGATGTTGGCAAACACTCCTGCTGCCGTTACGCTTGCTCCTGCGCCATAGCCCTGGATGAGCATGGGATATTCCTTGTAGCGTTCGGTTGTGAGCGATACAATGTTGTTGCTGCCTTCAAGGTTGTAGAAAGGATGATTGCGGTCGATGGCTTTGAGGGCAACATACGTCTTTCCGTGGTCGAATGTGGCCACAAAACGCCATCGTTTGCCTTCTGCTTCGAGCTTCTTGCGGCGTTCCTCAAAGTTGTTGTCCAGTTCGGGCAGACGTTTCCAGAAATCTTCCAGAGTGCCGCTGAAATACTCGTCGGGAATGAAGAGGTGCTTTTCCACATCCTCCTGTTCCACCTTATATCCGGCTTCGCGGGCAAGAATCACGAGCTTGCGTATTACGTCGGTGCCGCTAAGGTCGATGCGCGGGTCGGGCTCGCTATATCCCTGTTCCTTGGCCCGGCGCACTGTTTCAGACAATGGCACGGTTGCCGATATTTCGTTGAATATGAAATTCAGCGTGCCGCTAAGCACGGCTTCTAT
>CAVDJG010000349.1:0-2262 GCA_963609005.1 Acidaminococcaceae bacterium | reverse complement strand
ATGTCAATCCAGATACTTGTTGAAAACGCCGTGAAGCACAATGCCCACTCCGCCCGACAGCCGCTGCATGTCTGTATATGCCGTGAGGGAAACTACGTCGTGGTGAGAAACAAAAGAATTCCGCTGATAGGTAAGACGCCATCCACCAACAAAATAGGCTTGAAGAACCTTCGTGATCGGTATGGATTGCTGGGATTGCATCCGTATATAAATAAGACGGAGGAAGAATTTGAAGTAAAACTGCCAATAATTAAGTAGTAGCAATATGAAAATCCTGATTATAGAAGACGAGGAACGTAGTTTCATGCGACTGCGACGCCTGCTCCTGCAGATAGACGAAACATTAGATATAGAAGGACCGATAACAAGCGTGGGCGAGACAATAGAAGTGCTGCGCAATGCCGAAAACATCGCAGCCCATGGCAACGGCAGCCGCAGCTATGACATCATCTTTGCCGACATCAGACTGGACGATGGCGATGTGTTCGAGGCTTTCCTGCAAGTTACGCCCAAGATGCCCGTCATCTTCACCACCGCTTACAACGAATATGCACTCGAAGCATTCCGGAGCAATGGCATCGCCTACTTGCAGAAACCAATCGTTCCGCAGGAACTTGCCGAGGCAGTGGGCAAGGCAAGGAAACTGACGGCCACCGAACAACCCTCAAACGACTACTCCAATCTGCTGGCTTCGCTCGGTTTGACGAAGCCAAACTACCGTGAGCACTTCCTCGTGCACAAATCTGATGGCTATACCGTGCTCAACGTGCAGGACATCAATCACATATCAACCGAAAACGGCATTGCCCGTGCCTTTCTGCACAACGGCAAGTCGAAGGCTTTGGGCTTAACACTCAATGAAATAGAAACACAACTCGACCCCGCTAAATTCTTCCGTGCCAATCGCCAGTACATCATCGGCATTGACAGCATTGAGAGCATCAACTACCTCTTTGCTTCAAAACTTTCCATAAGTTTGAAGGCTTACCCTGATGTGAGGGTTATTGTGAGCAAGGAAAAATCGGCGCGGCTCAAAGAGTGGATAGACAGGTATGCAAGGGCGTTGCCAAATCGCCGCCTATAATGTGGTGAAAACCCATAAATTGCCAGTTACCGGTTAAACGGAATGTTTTTGCATGTTTTTTAACAAAAAATGGCTATCGTGTTTGGCCGCAATTTGAATAGAATTGCTATATTTGCTCTCGATAAATACGATAAGTATAATTTAAAGCAAAGTTATTATGAAAACATTAGGTTATATCGGAGCATTTCTCGGCGGAGCCATTGCCGGGACAGCCCTTGGCATTTTGCTGGCCCCTGAAAAGGGAAGCGAAACACGCACTAAAATAGGTGACGCCGTAGATGAGTTCTGCAAGAAGCACAACATCAAGGTGAGCCGTAAGGAAGTGGACGACTTGGTGGACGACATCAGGGATGCCGCAGACATTGAAAACGCATAACGGCAGGCAAATGTTCTCAAACGACAGGAACATAGAAACCATAAGCCAGCTTGCAGAAGTTGTGAAACATTACATCGGGCTTCAGTCAAAATACATGAAGCTCGATGTAATCGACAAGATTGTGCGTCTGCTCACGGCCTTGACCATGGCATTGTTGCTGGCATTGCTGCTGCTTCTCGCGCTCATCTACCTGTCGTTTGCGGCAGCCTACGCAATAGCTCCGGTCATTGGCCAAGCAATGGCCTTTGCCTGCATTGCAGGAGTGTATTTCGCAGTATTGGTGTTGTTTATAATATTCCGCCGCCAATGGATTGAGCGTCCGTTGGTGAAACTGCTCGCAGGCATTCTCTTGCGTGACTGAAAACCCTCAGACAACCAAAGACATCAATGGCACAATCCAACGACAACCACAACAATATTGATATGCAGCAAGTGTGTTCGCTTGCCGACATCGAGAACTGTAAGGCGGCTCTGAAGCGCGAGATACACGACGACGAATGCCGTATTTCCGACATGTGGAACACCTTGTTCCACACCAACGAACCAGAACCGAAGACAAGGGCACAACGCATTACCCGGATGATAAGCATGGGTTCGGGAGTGATTGACGGTGCGCTGCTCGGATGGAAATTATACCGAAAATTCAAGTTAGGTAGTTCGCTCTTCGGAAAACACAAAAAATCGCGATAGTTTCGGCGCCTATATTGGGCCGCCAGCAAGCGTGAAATACGGTCAAACCATTGCCACAGCCAGCGGCAATGGTCGTTTTTTTTGTTTCCTGCAATAACCTGATGTTACGGGT
>CAVDJG010000348.1:0-2292 GCA_963609005.1 Acidaminococcaceae bacterium | reverse complement strand
AACTGCCTTTCAATGCCTTACAATGTCAAACCGTTTTTTTACCGGACACCAATAATAAAAAACAAGCGTGAAGACGCGCGGTTTTCAGTTCCGCTGCGTCTTCACGCTTTGTTGTCAAGGCATTGCTGCCGGTGCTGCATGGCGCGGCAATGCGCGTTTTCTGCATGCCTATGGCATGCTTTCTTATTCCTCTCCTTTAAGCACGGGCAGCGATATGTGGTATTTCACGGCCAAAAGCCGTGTGGCGCAAACTATCGCAAATGCTGCCACCACGGCAATGTTCACGTCGCAGTCGAGCTTTATCAGTCCCCAGTAGACAAGTCCTCCGAGGATGCTTGCCATGGCATAAATCTCTTTCTGGAATATCACCGGCACGTTGTTGAGCAGCACGTCGCGTATCACGCCGCCGGCTGCGCCTGTGATGCAGCCCATTATAATGGCCACCCAATAGGGGTGTCCGCAGTCGAGTGTCTTTTGCATGCCCACAATGGTGAACAGTGCGAGGCCGAGAGTGTCGAAGAAAAACCATGTGTTGTCAATGCGTTTGAGCGAGCGCGCAAACACTATGACAAACACTTGGGCCAGCACCGTACATATAATATATATCGATGAGGTCATCCAGAAGGGTGTCACGCCGAGCATAACGTCTCTTATCGTTCCGCCGCCTATTGCCACTGCAATGCCGCACACGAAGCCTCCGAACCAGTCGAAGTGCTTTGCTGCCGCATGCCGTATGCCTGATATGGCGAATGCAAATGTTCCGAGAAACTCGATTATCTTCAGAATCGGTTCGTACAAATCGGGCTGTGGCATCATTTGTTAACTACGTTTACGGGTTTTCCGGCCATGAATGCCCTGAGGTTGCCTATGGCTGTTGCCATAAGCCGTTCGCGTGCATCGGTGGTGGCCCATGCTATGTGGGGCGTGATGTAGGCATTTTCGAGTTTGAGGAGCGGGTTGTCGTGTGCCGGCGGTTCGTTTGACATCACGTCGGCGGCGTATGCCCCGAGCTGTCCGCTCCTGAGTGCGTCGGCCACGTCGGCCTCGTCCACCAGCGGTCCGCGTCCGGTGTTGATGAGTATTGCGCCCCGGCGCATCTTTGCGAGGCTCTTTGCGTTTATCATCTTTTGTGTGTCGGGCGTCAGCGGACAGTGCAGCGATATTATGTCGCACGCCCCGTAGAGCCCGTCGAGGGTGGTTTTCTGTATGCCTTGCGGCAGTTCGGCTGCCCCTTTGCTTGTGTATGCAAACACGTCCATGCCGAAGGCGGCGGCAAGAGTGGCCACCTTTTGGCCTATGTTTCCAAGTCCTACAATTCCCATCGTCTTCCCGGCGAGGTTTGTCAGCGGCGTGTCCCAATAGCAGAAATCGGGACATTGGCTCCATGAGCCGCCGCGCACGGCGCGTGCGTAGTGGTCAACCCGGTTGGCAATGTTGAGTAGATGGGCGAAAACCATCTGCGCCACGCTGTCGGTGCTGTATGCCGGAATGTTCGTAACTGTTATTCCCTGCCGTTTTGCGGCTTCCGTGTCCACTACGTTGTAGCCCGTGGCCAGCACGCCGATGTATTTTGCGTGCGGCATTTTGGCTATTGTCGCGGCATCGAATGCCGTCTTGTTGGTGAGTATAATCTCGGCATCGCCTACATGTTCAAGCACGTTGTCCTGTGTCGTGCGCGGATATACTTTTATCTCGCCAAACTCCTCGAAGGGTTTCCACGACATGTCGCCCGGGTTCACCCCATGGCCGTCCATCACAACAATCTTCATTTTCTTTATGTATGTAATAGTTTTAATCTTTAAATCTGTCGCCCCAGCACCGCAGCATCTGCTGGTATTGTTTCTCCTCTTGCGGCGAGTGCTGCGCGTGCCACAGGCGTTGCCCTTGCAGTGCATCGGGCATGTATTGCTGTTGCACGAAATGCCCGTCGTAGTCGTGAGCATATTTGTATCCGTCCTTGTAGCCCAGTTGTTTCATCAGGGCAGTGGGGGCGTTGCGCAGGTGCAGCGGCACAGGCTGGTTGCCGGTTTGCCTCACTGTGGCCAAAGCCTGGTCGATGGCGAGGTAGGCCGAGTTGCTCTTCGGGCTTGTAGCGAGATACACCGTGGCCTCGGCAAGCGGTATGCGTCCCTCGGGCCATCCTATCTTCATCACCGCGTCGAATGCGGCGTTGGCGAGCAACAGGGCGTTGGGGTTGGCAAGACCAATGTCTTCGGCGGCGCTTATCACGAGCCTCCGGGCTATGAACTGCGGGTCTTCGCCGCCTTCAATCATCCTGGCCATCCAGTAGAG
>CAVDJG010000347.1:0-2306 GCA_963609005.1 Acidaminococcaceae bacterium | reverse complement strand
TTCGTAGGTCTCCGGTTGGTATTTCAGTCCCTCGCGAAGCACATTCTCCGCATAAGTTATCGGACCGCGACGACCTGCGGCGGCAAACTTCAGGCTGATGAATGCGTCGAACCCCATGCCGCAGGTGCAAAAGAAAGGCAAATCATTGATTACTCCATAGTCGAGAGCCTCGATGTTGCAGCGGTTTATCAGGTCGATGGCCTTGGAAACGTCCATCGGTATGCGCAGATGACGGGCGAGTCCGTTGCCCGAACCGCACGGTATTATGCCTAGAGCAGTATTGGTGTGCACCAGCGACCGCGCCACTTCGTTTACCGTTCCGTCGCCTCCCACAGCCACAACAATATCCACAGCGTCGGCCACACACTCGCGAGTAAGCTCTACGGCATGGCCTGCGTGCTCGGTGAAGCGCACTTCGTAAGTGAATTTCGCCGTATCGAGCCGCGACTTGATGGTCGTCGGTATGCTGGTTTTGCTCTGCGTACCCGAATGCGGGTTAACTATAAATACAATTTTCGCCTTTGAATCCATGGGGATGCAAAAATACATATTTATAATGTTACAAAGCTTTTGCGGCAATATAAAATTCGCAAAACGTTCACTTTTCCGTGGAAAACTGCAAACTTTAGGTGGAAATTACGTAACTTTGCCGCCTAAAATAAGACATAAGATTAGATATCAACCTTAAAATGGGACAATTACAGGAAAGATACAAGAACTATCGTGAACCCCAAAAGTACATGGAAATGGGTGTTTACCCCTACTTTCGCGCCATAACGAGCAAGCAGGGCACTGAAGTGGAAATGGAAGGGCACAAAGTCTTGATGTTTGGCTCTAACGCATACACTGGCCTTACAGGCGACCAGCGCATCATAGATGCCGCAAAAGCCGCATTGGAACAATATGGCTCGGGGTGTGCGGGAAGCCGTTTTCTGAACGGAACCCTTGACTTGCACATACAACTCGAAAAGGAACTGGCTGAATTTGAGGGCAAAGACGAGGCTCTGTGCTTCTCTACAGGATTCTCGGTCAACTCTGGCGTAATCCCCGCAGTCGTCGGACGTGGCGACTATCTTATATGTGACGACCGCGACCATGCCAGCATCGTCGATGGCCGCAGACTCTCTTTCGCGCGCCAACTGCATTACAAGCACAACGACATGGAAGACCTTGAGAACATTCTCAAGACTCTGCCGCACGAGGCAGTCAAGCTGATTGTGGTTGACGGTGTGTTCTCCATGGAGGGCGACCTGTGCAAACTGCCCGAGATAGTGGAGCTGAAGCACAAGTACAACTGCTCGATAATGGTTGACGAGGCTCACGGACTTGGTGTGTTTGGCAAGCAGGGACGTGGCGTGTGCGACCACTTTGGACTTACTGATGAGGTGGACTTGATAATGGGAACATTCTCAAAGTCGTTGGCCAGCATCGGTGGTTTCATAGCTTCCGACAAGGACACTATAAACTACTTGCGCCATACTTGCAGAACATACATATTCAGCGCGTCAAACACTCCGGCCGCAACTGCCGCAGCCATGGAGGCTCTGCACATATTGAAAGCCGAGCCTGAAAGAATCGACAACTTGTGGAGCGTTACCAACTATGCCTTGACACGTTTCCGCGAGGAGGGTTTCGAGATTGGCGAAACCGAAAGCCCTATCATTCCGCTCTATGTGCATGACATCGAAAAGACATTCCTCGTCACTAAGTTGGCTTTCGACGCAGGTGTGTTCATCAATCCTGTGATACCTCCTGCCTGTGCTCCGCAAGATACACTTGTACGCTTCGCACTCATGGCAACCCATACCAACGAACAGGTGGAACGCGGTGTTCAGGTGCTCACAAAGATATTCAAAGAGCTGAATATTATAAAATAAAGAGGTGCAAGGCTTGCAAGGTTCAAGATTAATTTTTACCTTTGCAGCCGCAAATATGCAGAGCTAATGTTCGGGGTGTAGCGCAGCCCGGTAGCGCTCCTGGTTTGGGACCAGGTGGTCGCAGGTTCGAATCCTGTCGCCCCGACTTGTTTTCATTGTCAGTATATAAAAAAGCGGGGTGTAGCGCAGCCCGGTAGCGCTCCTGGTTTGGGACCAGGTGGTCGCAGGTTCGAATCCTGTCGCCCCGACACAAAGAGATGTCTGTCAAAAGGCATCTCTTTTTTTTTATCCCGGTGTTTCATGTCCCGGCAACAGTGTGCTTTTCTATGCCACCGAATGCCCGTGCTTGTGGCATGCTTGCGTTTGAAAGACATAAAAATAAAAGAGGGTGTGCCCCTCAGGCATACCCTCTTTCAGCTCTTCTATTGG
>CAVDJG010000346.1:0-2315 GCA_963609005.1 Acidaminococcaceae bacterium | reverse complement strand
TCTCTATGCTTGTCCGTTCGGTGCCGTGTTCGTCAAGAAGCACGACGGTGTCGGCCGGTTGTATTTGTTTCAAAATCAGCTTTCCCTCCTCTTGTTTTTGCTGAGTCTGGGTGTAGTTGCGCGTGTTTTTGAGTGCCGCTATCGTGTTGATGCTAAAAGCCACGTAGTGGTTAATGCGCTTTGCGTAGTCGTCGATGCCCTCGGCGTAAAGCCGTTCGGTGGTTTTCCCCACCATAATAAGTTCAGTCTTCATATTCGTCCTTACGTTTCGGGTTCTTCGGGAACCACCCTTTTTTCACGCGTTTGCGCTGTTCGAATATCTCGCCAATGCTCCATAACGACGATGCGCCGAGTATGCCAGAGATGGACGATATGATGATGTTGCCGATAAGCAGTGCCCCCACGATGAAGGCTATGCCAAGAAGCAGGAACACCCACCACAGGCGTGTGCCCCAGTAATATTCCACCTTTATCACTATGGGGTGGAACAGTCCGATTATGAGAAATGTGCTGACGGCGATTGTAAGACCGGAAAAATGCAGATAGTCCATTTGTCTGTGTTGTCGTTAGCGTTTGTCAGTCGTCGGTTCTCAATTCGGGCACTACGGCGAAATATTCCACATCGTCGTCGGTGAGGTTCTCCATATAGTGTGAATGGCCTTTCGGGCAGTAGTGTGCTTGCCCTGCCGATGCCGTCTCGGTTTTCCCGTCGTAGTGCAGTGTAGCGGTGCCGCTGAGCACGAATATTATTTCGCAGTTGGTTTCGTGTTTGTGCAGACCGGTAGAAGCATGCGGCTTCAGAATCTGTCGCATTATCTTACAGTCGTTGTCTGAGAAATTGCGTGCCACGAGTTCGCCTTTTCCGCCCTTGAAACCTTCAATTGTCAGTGGGGCGATGTTTTTGAAATCTATAATCATATATGTATAGTTGTTTTTAATGGTTGCATTGCTTGCTTTTCTGTTTCCAGTAAGGCAGGAGCGTTATTGCCGTTGCCACACATGCCGCAGCGCATGCCGCTGTGGTGTGTGCGCCGCTTGTATGAAGCGTTATGCCTGCTGTGATGCCTACGATTACGCCTGTGTCGCTCGCGAGGAAATATGTGCTTTCGGCCGTACTGCGCTGGCAGTGTTGACATTGCGATAGAAGATGGAATAGTTGTGTTGAGCATATCGTGCCAAGAGCACTGCCGGTTATGAGCGGAGCAATATATTGTGTCGTGGCCGATAAACTTCCGGTGAGAATATGTATAGCAGCGAGTGCAAACGCTGCAAGAGCCGCCACCGGTACATATCGTGCTTCTCTGAAAGTCTTGTAGCGCAAGGCAATGAGGGCAATCAGAAATCCGGAGAGCGTCATAATGTAGAATGTTGCGTTTTCGCCATTAGCCAAAATCATTCCGAAGGGCAACGTGGCACAGGTTATGCCTATGAAGTCGCGCCACCCTTGCGTAAGGAAAAAACGGTCGGCCGACACTACACTGGTGTATTCTTCGGGTGCGCGGAACGGAAACTTGACGGTAAGTACCAGTATGGCGGGGATTACTGCGAGTGCCGCTGCGGTTGCAAAATACAGTGTGTGGGTCATTGCCTTGCCGATGGTGAAGTAAAGCACTGGCCCTATCGCGAGTGCCATTCTGGCCACGGCCACCGATGCATAGTTGGCTGCGGTGCGGTGGTGCGACTCGGTCTTGTCGATAATAAGTGTGCACGAAATCACCCGTTTTGCCAGACCGAATGTCGCTCCGGCAAGCGCAAACGCCGTTGTCAGAATTAGAATGCCGGTGTTTGCATCGGCCTGTGCCGTTTTGCGGCAGATGAACGGAATGCCGAATGTGAGTATTCCGAATGCCGTAGCCGAAATAATGAACACCTTGTTGCGCCGGTAGCGTTGTATGAGCCAGTTGCTTATTGCCCCCGACAGGCATATGCCGAATATCAGTGCGGTAAGGGCTAACGCTGCGTCTTGCGGGGCAATTGCCGCCCATTTGTTGAGGATGACGGGGGTGAACGGCGTCACCATATAGTATGACGTGCACAGGAGCAACTCGGCAACGACAAGCATAAAGAAATCTTTATGCCACATTCGGGCGAAGGTGGGCGTGAATTGCGTGCTCATTGTTGCTCAGTGTAGTTGTCGTTAGTAAGACTCCTGCTCGTTGGGAAAATCAGACGACTTTACGTCGGCCACATATTTTCCTATTGCTTCGGTCATAATCGAATAAAGGTCGGCATATTTCCGCAGGAATTTGGGCTTGAAACCGCAGTTCATTCCGAGCATGTCGGCATACACGAGCACCTGTCCGTCGGTCATGTTG
>CAVDJG010000345.1:0-2319 GCA_963609005.1 Acidaminococcaceae bacterium | reverse complement strand
TGTGGGCAAACGCATCGTGCTCGACTACGACGGCGACTTCAACATGGCCGATGCCCCAACAGCAACATCTATGTGCAGAAAAAAGACCTGAAAACCGGCAAACTCTACGGCATCATGATCTACCGCATGACGGGCAGCTACGAAGACCAGGCCATAATACTCGCCGACTCGGGCATGCTGCAGGCCACGGCCGACAAGAAACACCTGCTCATGTCGCTGTGGAGCGGCGAGTGGTTTGAGAACATGCAGTCGCAGGAACTTGCCAACAGCGCGTCGGTGCCCTACCGCCGCGAGTCGTTTGTGGGCAAACGCATCGTGCTCGACTACGACGGCGACTTCAACATGGCCGATGCCACGTCGATATCCAACGACGCGCGCGGCAAGAGTTTCGCACAGATACGCAACGACATGGACTCGATATGCGAGCAATACGACAGTATAGGGCGCACCTATGTACGCGACGACCGCGCCATGTTCTACCGCACGCCCGCACTGTCGCGCGCCGACTCGCTGCGCGCCGTGAAGCTCGGCACAACCGACAGGCACTACGATGCCGACTCGGCCTACACCGCACTCACCGCCGAACAGCGGCGCGCCGTGATAATGCAAGCCAACGGCAAGGTGCAGTCGAGGCTCAACGACCTAAGCTTCAAGAGCATGATAACGTCTGACGGCGACAAGCTCATACGACAGCACAAAATCGAGGCGATAGGAAAGATTACGCTCGCCCTCTCGTGCCTGATATTCTTCTTCATCGGAGCACCGCTCGGGGCCATCATCCGCAAGGGCGGACTCGGCATGCCCGTGCTCGTGTCAGTGCTCGTGTTCATCGTCTACTACATCCTCGACAACTCCGGCTACCGCATGGCACGCGGCGGAATGTGGACAATATGGTTTGGAAAGGGCCTCGCACCGGCCATTCTCATACCCATGGCGGTGTTCTTCACGGTGAAGGCAAGCAACGACTCAATGGTGTTCAACATCGACCTCTACCGCGAACTGCTGCGCCGACTGCTCGGACTGAGGGTGAAACGCAGCGTGACACGCAAGGAGGTGATAATAACCGACCCCGACTACACGCGCGACAAAGCGCGCCTCGAAGCCATAAGCCACGACGTGGCCGAATATTCAAGGCTGCACAAACTGAAAACCGCGCCCAACTGGATAAAAGTGTTCTTCAAGTATGAACCCGACCACGAGATTGAGCGCATAGGCAACGAACTCGAAGAGGTGATTGACGACCTGGCCAACACGCGCGACCGCACAATACTCGGCGCACTTAACCAATACCCCATACTCGCGGTGAAGGCACACACGCGCCCGTTCGAACGCAAATGGCTCAACATTGCGGCTGCAATAGCCGTTCCGCTCGGGCTCGTGCTCTACCTGAGAATGTGGCGGTTCAGAATAAGGCTGCTGCGCGACCTGCGGGCCATAACGTCGGCCAACGACATCATCATAAGGCGCATAAACGAAAGAGAAAGCCAATGACGCGGCCGCGGCACGGCATCTACACATTATTATATAGGCATAGCCTACGGCCTTGCGGCAGCAGAACCCGAAAAAAGACAAAACCAATAAAAAAAACGACAAATATATGGGAGATTTCAAACTCAGCAGCATCGACGATGCCGTGAAAGACTTCAAAGACGGAAAGTTCGTTATCGTAGTCGACGATGAAGACCGCGAAAACGAAGGCGACCTTATCATCGCCGCCGAGAAAATAACACCTGAGCAAGTGAACTTCATGCTCAAGAACGCCCGCGGAGTGCTGTGTGCGCCCATAACACTGTCGAGGTGCGAAGAGCTCGACCTGCCCCACCAGGTGAGCGACAACACATCCATGCTCGGCACGCCGTTCACAATAACCGTAGACAAACTCGAAGGATGCTCCACCGGAGTGTCGGCACACGACCGCGCAGCCACAATAAGGGCTCTGGCCGACCCTGCATCGACACCGCAGACATTCGGCCGACCGGGACACATCAACCCACTCTACGCCCAGGACAACGGAGTGCTGCGCCGGTGCGGACACACCGAAGCCGCAGTAGACCTTTGCCGACTCGCCGGACTATATCCTGCCGGCGCCCTCATGGAAATAATGAACGAGGACGGCACAATGGCACGCATGCCGCAACTCATGGAAATGGCAGATGAATGGGGCATACGCATCATCACGATAAAAGACCTCATCGCCTACCGTCTTAAAAAGGAATCGATAATAGAAGTGGGCGAAGAGGTTGACATGCCCACCGAATACGGACATTTCCGCCTCATTCCTTTCCGCCAGCAAAGCAACGGACTGGAACACATGGCACT
>CAVDJG010000344.1:0-2332 GCA_963609005.1 Acidaminococcaceae bacterium | reverse complement strand
CCAATGTTTTATGTCGGCTACTTTCATTTGCCTGTCTTGTATTTCTGTATTTCGTCGAGAAGCGTTATCGCGCTCTCTTCCATCTGCGACGTGATATGGTCGATTTTCGACAACACATAGTTGTAGAACAGTTGCAGGATGAGTGCGACGATGATGCCGAAAATGGTGGTAATGAGCGCCACTTTCATTCCCGAAGCCACGATTGTGGGGTTGATGTCGCCCGCCAACTGTATCTGCTCAAACGCCATCACCATGCCAATCACCGTACCGAGAAAGCCCAACGACGGTGCCATGGCTATGAAAAGCGTTATCCACGAGCAGCCTTTCTCGAGGTTGGCGGCCTGCACAGTGCCGTAGGCTGCCACCGAGCGCTCGATGTTGTCGATGCTGTCGTCGATGCGCTCAAGCCCCTCGCAGCATATCGATGCCACCGGACCACGCGTGTCGCGGCACTGCTGCAAGGCAGAGTCGATGTCGCCGGAGGCTATCTTCGCCCCCAGGTCGGCCATAAACCGTTTGGCGTTTATCTCTGAAAGGCTCAGATATATCACGCGCTCAATGCAGAATGCAAGCCCAAGCACAAGGGCAAGGGCCACAAGCGACATGAAGGAGGCATCGCCCTCGATGAACTTTGTCTTGAGCACCTGATGAAAGCTCTGGCTCTCTTCGGGCACAATGTCGGCCATGCCGTCCTGCATGTCGGCCATAGCCGCTGGCGCGCCTTGCCCGGCAAGCGCAGTGTCAGAAACTTCATTGCCGCCACTACGGGCACTGTCGGGTGCCGGTGCTGCCGTGGCCGCCGCGGCGGCAAGCCATACAAACAGGAATACAACCGATAATTTCAACTTGAATATCGACCTGAAACTTGTTTTTCTTTTCATTTTCACCTTTAATGCCGATTGTCATGCGCCGGGCTACCGTGTGCCTGTGCATGGCAATTCTACCTTTCAACATGGCTTTGCACACCGCACTTGCAGCACGACAAAAGTCTTTTCATTTGCTGCAAAATTACAGATATTTTTTCTATTGGCATCGTCTTTCACGCCGTTATTTTCACTGTCGCACACATTAGCCAGTTTCACCGGCCACAAAACACAGGCTGCCGCACCACACAAAGGCCGGCATAATCGGCAAGACACAAAAAAAAGCGACAGACACTTACGCGTCTGTCGCCAATGCTTATTTGTCAGAATTGATTATGCTTCAGCAGTAGCTGTCTCCTCCTGTGCGGGAGCTTCAGCCTCTACGGGAGCTTCGGCCGGAGCCTCAGCCACCTTCTCTTCCTCGGCAACAACCTTAACGGGAACCTTCACCTCAACTTCCTTGTGGAAGTGTACGGTAGCCTCGTAGTCGCCAACAGTCTTGATGTCGTGCATGGTGATAATCTTGCGGTCGATGTCGAAACCCTTCTTCTTGAGTTCCTCGGCCACGATGTTTACATTCACCGAACCGTAGGTAACGCCGGTAGCGCTAACCTTGGCAGTGATAACGAGCTCAACACCATTCAGTGCTTCAGCCTTCTTGTCGGCCTCAGCCTTGATAGCAGCAAGCTTGTGAGCCTGCTGCTTGAGGTTCTCAGCCAATACTTTCTTTGCCGACTCCGATGCGATAACGCCTTTGCCGGTAGGGATGAGGTAGTTGCGGCCATAACCGTTCTTCACGGTCACGATGTCGTTCTTGTAACCCAATCCTATGATGTCTTCCTTCAGTATAATTTCCATAATTGCTGTTCCTCCTTAATTTTATTTCATCAAATCGGTAACGTAAGGAAGCAATGCAATCTGGCGGGCACGCTTCACGGCCTGAGCCACACGACGCTGATACTTCAACGAAGTTCCGGTGATGCGGCGCGGAAGGATTTTACCCTGCTCGTTCAAGAATTTCTTGAGGAACTCGGGATCCTTGTAGTCGATGTATTTGATGCCGCTCTTCTTGAAACGGCAATACTTTTTCTTCCTTGTGTCCACCGACGGTGGGGTCAAATAGCGAATTTCTGATTCTACTGCTGCCATAATTTAAGCCTCCTCTTTTTTACCAAACTTGTTACGTCTCTTCTCGGCATACTGTGCTGCATACTTGTCGAGTTTGACTGTGATGTAACGGATTACTTTCTCGTCGCGGCGATAGCCGGTCTCAAGAGTCTTGATGACAGTAGGCTCTGCCTTGAATTCCAGCAGGCAATAGAATCCTGTGGATTTCTTCTGAATAGCATAAGCCATCTTCTTGAGTCCCCAGGCCTCCTCATTCACGATTTCTGCACCGTTGTCGGTGAGCAGTTTCTTGAATTTAGCGACCGTTTCCTTCATCTGTTCATCAGACAAAACGGGAGTCA
>CAVDJG010000343.1:0-2333 GCA_963609005.1 Acidaminococcaceae bacterium | reverse complement strand
GCCGCCGCTACGACAACTACAAGGCGCAGCCTCTCGACATGCTTTTCCATGAAGGATTTGACGGAACGCTCGCAAGCTACGGCATTTCGGCCGACCGCCGGACCGCATCGGGCGTGAAGGCAGCCATAATACGCGAGAAGGGAACCAACGGCGAGCGCGAAATGGCCTACTCGCTCTATCTCGCAGGGTTTGACGTGAAAGACGTAATGATGACCGATCTCATATCGGGACGCGAGACTTTGGACGATGTTAACATGATTGTGTTCTGCGGAGGCTTCTCAAACAGCGACGTACTTGGTTCGGCCAAGGGATGGGCCGGTGCTTTCCTCTTCAACCCGAAAGCCAAGGAAGCACTCGACAAGTTCTATGCCCGCGAGGACACTATGTCGCTCGGCATCTGCAACGGATGCCAGCTCATGGTTGAACTCAACCTCATCAACCCCAGCCACGAGCACCGCACGCGCATGCTGCACAACGACTCGCACAAGTTTGAGAGCGCATTCCTCGGCGTGACAATACCCAAGAACGACAGCGTGATGTTCTCGTCGCTCAGCGGCGACAAGCTCGGCATCTGGGTAGCACACGGCGAAGGCAAGTTCTCGCTGCCCGAAGGCGAAGACAAATACAACGTGGTTGCACGTTACAACTATGCCGAATATCCCGGCAACCCCAACGGTTCCGACTACGCCGTGGCAGGTATCTGTTCTGACGACGGCCGCCATCTGGCCATGATGCCTCACCTTGAGCGCGCCATATTCCCGTGGCAGAACGCATGGTATCCCGCCGACCGCCGCCAAGACGACGTTACACCGTGGATCGAGGCATTCGTCAACGCACGCAAGTGGATTGAGAAATTCGTGAAATAAAGACGGCACGCTGTCCCGGCCACGGCATTCTCCGTGCCGGGACATGCAGCCCTACATCATTCATACGAGTATTGTGGTTTCGGGCGATGCCTATGGCGGCATGCCCGAAATCATTGTTTTTTCATCATCACCCCCTACCGCCCGCAATCGGGCAAGATTTATGCGGAGGCACATCCACTGCCGCCCGCAAGAAAGGAAAGCAATAGAAAGACAATGGCAAACATCTACATCGACTCTTTCAAGACGTTCTTCAAGATTGGACTGTTCACCCTTGGCGGAGGCTACGCCATGATTCCAATCATCGAAGAAGAAGTGGTGAACCGCAACAAATGGATTGCCCGCGACGAGTTTCTCGACCTCATAGCCGTGGCGCAGAGCTGTCCCGGAGTGCTGGCAATAAACATCAGCGTGTTTGTGGGCTACAAATTGCGCAAGCTGCGCGGCGCGTTCTGCACGGCACTTGGCACTGCCCTGCCTTCGTTTCTCATAATTCTAGCAATAGCCATGTTTTTCCAGCGGTTTGAAGACAACGAGATTGTGGCCGCAATGTTCCGCGGAATACGCCCGGCAGTGGTTGCCCTGATAGCGGCCCCCACATTCTCGCTCGCCAAAAGCGCGCACATTTCGCTCGCCAACTGCTGGATTCCGATTGTAAGTGCGTTTCTCATCAAGTTTCTCGGCGTAAATCCCATTTACATTCTCATTGCCGCCGGACTCGGCGGATACATCTACGGACAATTCATAAAGCCAACAGAATGATATACCTGAGCCTTTTCTTCACATTCTTCCAAATCGGCCTGTTCGGTTTCGGAGGCGGCTACGGAATGCTTTCACTCATACAAAGCGAGACAGTCACCCACCATGCGTGGCTCACCTCGGCCGAGTTCACCAACATAGTGGCCATAAGCCAGATGACACCAGGCCCTATTGGAATAAACTCGGCCACATACTGCGGCTATACTGCGGTGCGAAACGCCGGCTATGGCGAGCTCATGGGGGTGTTGGGAAGCGGCATTGCCACTTTTGCGCTCGTGTTGCCGTCGTTCATTCTCATGGTGCTCATCTGCCGCGTGTTGCTCAAATACATGAAGACGCCGCTCGTGCAGAACATTTTTTCGGGTTTGCGTCCGGCCGTGGTAGGTCTTATAGGAGCGGCGGCCCTGCTCCTTATGAACGCCGAGAATTTCTCCACGCCCGAGATTAATCCTTGGCAATTCTGGATAAGCATAGCCCTTTTTGCCGCCACCTTTGTGGGAACAAAGATGATGAAGATAAACCCCATCAAGATGATTTTGTGGACAGCGTTTGCCGGGTTGATGCTGCTTTACTGACAGAAGAAACACGGCCGACGGCGAAAACGAAAAGACCTGCATGGCAACCAACGTATGGAGCCATGCAGGTCTTTTTGTAGTTTTATGCCGACGGAAGTGTGATTTCGGCAAAATCTATTTGCCTTCCCATTCCGGG
>CAVDJG010000342.1:0-2344 GCA_963609005.1 Acidaminococcaceae bacterium | reverse complement strand
CATCAAAAGTGGCCTAGTTACGGTGCGTAAGTGGCCTAGTTACGAAAACGGCCTGTACAGACACCTTTGAAAAAGACCAAAAAAAAATTAACACCAAGGCAACTGCTCTTTGAAAGTTTATGCGTAATTTTGCATTCGGAGGTAGCCCTATTATATATAATAAGGTGTACCGCCTTGCATGAAGGATATAGATTTTCAGGGCAAGATGTTGACAGACGAAAACACAAAAACGGCAGATTTATCGGCTTCGAAACGCTTTTTCACAGGTTCCACCGCATTGGTGCTTGAAGGCGGAGGTATGCGCGGAGTGTTCACCAGTGGCGTGCTCGACGCCTTTATGAAGTATGGTGTGAAGTTCCGCTACGTCGTGGCAGTGTCGGCAGGAGCGTGCAACGGACTCTCCTACATGAGTGACCAGCCGCGCCGGGCGAGGATGTCCAACATCGATATGCTTGTGAAATACGACTATATCGGCGTGCGCCACCTCGTTACCCAAGGCTGCATATTCGACCCGGAGCTGCTCTACGACCGTTTTCCCAACGAGTTGATTCCCTACGACTACGACACCTATTTCAACACCGACGCAGTATATGAGATGGTTGTGACCAACTGTCTCACCGGACGTGCCGAATATCTCTCGGAACACAGTGGCGATCGCCAGCGACTCATCGACATAGCTCGCGCAAGCAGCAGTCTGCCATACGTGAGCCGCATAGTAAACGTTGACGGAAAGCCCTGTCTCGATGGCGGAATAGTGGACAGCATACCCGTGGAGCGAGCTTTTGCCACAGGTCACGACCGTTGCGTAGTGGTGCTTACGCGCAACCGAGGCTATCGCAACACCGGGCGCGACCGCCGCATACCGCCGTTTGTCTATCGCAAATATCCCCGTCTGCGTGTCGCACTCAGTCACCGCATAGAGGCATACAACCGCCAACTGGAACTTGTGGAGCGCATGGAGGACGAGGGAAGCATCTACTGCATACGTCCGCAACGCCCGGTTGAGGTGGGCCGCATGGAGAAAGACGTGGCCAAACTGGAAGCTCTCTATGAAGAAGGTTTTCGCGAAGGCGAACGCTTTTGTACGATGCATGCAGGCGCAAAACTGCAATAAGTGCGTCTTGAGGCGCATTTTTCTTAGGTTTCAACGCTTTTTCGTATATCTCCGTTGTAGCCTTTTGTCTTGCCATTCCATCTGCTTTTTGTCGCTTTCTTCGCAAACGATTACGGGCGTTTTGCTGAAATAGCCGAACCTTTTATTGTTCCGTTCGGGATATAGTGTTAACTTTGCGGTTGTAAAGTGTGGTTTGCAAATAAGTAGGTCAACCATAATGAATAACATGACAGGCAGGGTTAGACATTCAGGCGTTGTCGAGGCAGTGACCAAGATCGGGGTGAGGGTGCGCATAGTGCAGACCTCAGCTTGTGCGTCGTGCAAGATTTCCGGCCATTGCAACGCCTCGGAGAGCAAAACCAAGTATGTTGACGTAAGGACTTCGGCCGCCTGCAACCTCAAAGTTGGCGACCAGGTGTCCGTTTCGGCCTCACAGTCGGTTGTGGCCAAGGCTCTGCTGCTCAGTTTCGGAGTGCCCTTCGTGGTGCTGGTTGGCGTGTTGGCAGCCATGTATACCTCAACCGGCAACGATGTGTTGAGCGGTGGCGTGGCCATACTGTCGCTCCTGCCATACTATCTGTTGCTCTACTGCCTAAGAGACAGGGTAGGGCGCAGCGTCGTGTTTGCCATTGACGACAAGGAATAATCACTTAAAACTAAAATACTATTATGAATTTCATTGTTATTGCGGTGATTGTGCTTGGTGCAATAGGTCTGGTTTCGGCCGCCGTATTGTATGTTTGCTCCAAGAAATTCGCCGTGAAAGAAGATCCCCGCATAGGCCAGACGGCGGCGTTGTTGCCTCAGGCCAACTGCGGAGGATGCGGTTTCCCCGGCTGTTCCGGCCTTGCCGACGCCCTTGTGAAGGGTGCCGACGCAGGCAGTATCGACGGGTTGTTCTGCCCTGTTGGCGGACAGGAAACCATGGGCAAGGTGGCCGACCTGCTCGGAATGGCCATTGCCAATGCCGAACCAATGGTTGCCGTGGTGCGCTGCAACGGCACTTGTGAAAACCGTCCGCGCATTGCGGAGTATTCAGGCTTGCGCACGTGTACTGCCATGAACGCTTGCGGAACTGGTGAAACGGCCTGCGGCTATGGCTGTCTGGGCTGCGGCGACTGCGTTAAAGCCTGTGCCTTCGGTGCCATAAGCATCAATCCCGACACAAAGATTGCCGAGGTGAACGAGGAAATCTGTACATCGTGCGGTGCCTGCGTAAAAGCTTGTCCG
>CAVDJG010000341.1:0-2345 GCA_963609005.1 Acidaminococcaceae bacterium | reverse complement strand
CCAGGAATGCGCTCTATGGGCACTTCAATGCCCAAGTCGCCGCGGGCAATCATAATGCCGTAAGAGGCATCGATTATTTCGTCGATGTTGTCAACACCCTCCTGGTTTTCTATCTTCGATATTATCTTTATGTCGCTATTGTGCTCATCGAGTATTTTCTGTATGGCCATGACATCGGCAGCCGACCTTACAAACGAATGGGCAATAAAGTCAATGTCCTCTTCAATGGCCAAAAGAATGTTGCTGTAGTCTTTGGGCGTAATGGCCGGGAGGTCGATGTGTTCGCCGGGCACGTTCACGCTTTTGTGCGACCCGAGCACGCCGTCGTTCTGCACCTGTGCCACAAGCATGGGACCGGCGCTCTCTATAACTTTCATGTCGAGCTCGCCGTCGTCGAAAAGAATGTCGTCGCCCACCTTCACATCCTTTGCTATGTCTTTGTAAGACAAATTCACTATGTCGTGAGTGGTGTCCATTTCCGGGCGGCCGAATATCTTTACAATGTCGCCGGTCTTGTAGACGATTGGCTCATCCACTCCCGTGGTGCGCACCTCGGGGCCTTTTGTGTCAATCATCAAGGCTATGTGCGGTGACACTGCCCTTACGTTCTTTATTATAGTCCTGATACCCTCCGGGGTGGCATGTGCCGTGTTCATGCGGACAACATTCATTCCCGCAAAAAACAGTTTCCTGATAAAATCGACATCACACCGCCTGTCACTGATGGAGGCAACAATCTTAGTCTGCTTCATAAAATATATTTTTCAAAAACTTTCTGCAAAGTTACTAAAAATCGGGCGATTTGCACCGCGTTTCCATTGTAAATTGTAATGCCATGCGGCATTGCGCTACGGTTTCGGCAGTAGACCGAACAAAGCGACCAGTCACTTGAAAAGATGGCGGAACAATGGTGGTATAGGCGTTTCAAACTCCATGCGCTCATGTGTTACGGGGTGAGTGAAGCACAGCAGATAGGCATGCAGGCACAGACGTCGTATGGGGTCGTCGCCGTTGCCGTATTTAGGGTCGCCGCAGACGGGGTGTCCCATGTCGGCCGAATGCACGCGTATCTGGTTCTTCCGCCCTGTTTCCAGTTTGTATTCCACGAGAGAATGGTTCACGGTTCGGTCGAGCACGTGGTAGTGTGTCACTGCATATTTCCCGCCGTTGTCAACGGGCGACGAATAGGTGATATAAGCTTTGTTGTCTTTCAGCCAATTGGCCACGGTGCCACCGTCGTCTTCCATCTCTCCGCTCACCACTGCAACATAGCGGCGGTCGTACACTATGTCGTGCCAGTTGTGCTCGAAAATCTGCTCGGTTTCCATGTCCTTGGCATAAACCATAAGTCCGCTCGTGTCACGGTCGAGCCTGTGCACCACATGTGCGCGGCAACGTTGCCTTGTTTTTTGGAAATAGTCGTCAAGCAGCGATTTCACGTTCAGCGACGAATGTCCGGCTGCCATCGACAATATTCCTACTGCCTTTTCTACAACCACAATCCATCGGTCTTCGTAGACAATCTTCACATACTTGCTCTTGAAGGCATTCGAGTTCTTGTGCGAACTCACCGTGACCTTCATGCCCTGCTTTAGCTGGAAATCGAATTGTGTAACCACCTTGCCGTTCACCTTGATGCCATGGCCCTGAAGGGTGGCCTTTACTTTTGTGCGGCTCGCGTTAAGTGTCTTGAGAAGATATTCAAGCAAAGGCAATTCGTTGTCAGTGTCAACCACATATACTTTGGAATCGCCTTGCGTGTTGTTGTGAAAACGTTGTGACTGTTGCATTTGTCTGTATTTTTCATACAAAGGTAGCAATATTTTTACAATATGCTTAATGTCGGGCAATTGATTTGGTGAAAGTTGGCAAATAAGCCGAAATGCCTTGTTTTTGCAATAGTTTTCGTGCAAGCTTTACATAATTCGCTATTTTTATATAAATTTGCATGGCAAAACAAGCACCCTTTGCCTTGCGTGGCAGACCTTGAACGCTGCCGCAAGAACCGTTGGTGCCAGCCATGCGGCATTAGCCACACTATCGTGCGGCAATAGCGGCAGATGCGTGCAGCAGACGCAGCATGTGCGTGACGCTACCGCCAACAGTGCCGACGCAGGTGTATGTGGCCGCTTATGTAGGTCTGGCTTATTCAGCCTGACGGATGTTTTGCAGGACAATAATAAAATGTTTCGAAAACGGAATTTATAAATAAGTTTTATGGAAAAGAATTTTAAAAAGCGCAAATTCCTCATACCGGCTTTCGCCTGTCTGCTGGCAATGCTTGGAATAGTATATTATTACTTTTTCTCGTCGGTTTTGTCGAAGCCAACCACGCAATATATATA
>CAVDJG010000340.1:0-2356 GCA_963609005.1 Acidaminococcaceae bacterium | reverse complement strand
CGCCTTATGCTGAACATCATGCAGCGCATGAGCGGCATCGCGACAATGACCAACCGCTACGTGAAACGCCTTGAAGGCACAAATACCCGCATTCTTGACACCCGCAAGACAACACCCGGAATGAGAATGCTCGAGAAGCAGGCCGTGAAAATCGGCGGAGGAGTAAATCACCGCATCGGATTGTTCGACATGATTTTGCTCAAAGACAACCATGTTGACTTTGCAGGAGGCATCAGCAATGCTATAAACCGTTGCCACGACTATCTTAAAGAGAAGGGCCTTGACCTGAAAATAGAGATAGAGGTGCGCAATTTCGACGAACTGCAACAGGCCATCGACTGTGGCGGAATAGACCGTATCATGCTCGACAACTTCTCAGTGGCCGACACAAAGAAAGCTGTCGAGATTGTGGCCGGACGCTATGAAACCGAGTCGAGCGGTGGCATAACCTACGACACCATACGCGACTATGCCGAATGCGGCGTCGATTTCATTTCTGTCGGAGCGCTCACACACTCTGTCAAAGGACTTGACATGAGTTTCAAGGCCTGCTGACAAACCTTTTTAGCATGTCTGCTGCATATATACAATATGTGCAGCAGACATTTTTTTAATACAAATCCAAACACACCATGCAAATGAAGAAAATACTCTCCACAGCAATACTCATGTCGGTTGCAGTAGCTTCAATGGCTTGCACCAACCTCATTGTGGGCAAGAAAGCGAGCACCGACGGTTCGGTAATGTGCTCATACAGTGCCGACGACTACGGCATGTTTGCCGGTCTGCACCACTCTGCGGCAGGAAAGCACGCCAAAGGCGAAACCATAAGAATAACCGATTGGGACACCGGCGAATTTCACGGAATAATTCCGCAAGCAGCCGAAACATACAACGTTATTGGCAACATCAACGAATATCAGGTGGCAATAGGCGAAACCACCTACGGTGGCCGCGAAGAAATGGTTGACACTACAGGAATTCTCGACTACGGTTCGCTTATATACATCGCTCTCGAACGCAGCAAGACAGCAAGAGAGGCTATCAACATAATGACAACACTCACCGAGAAATACGGCTATTGTTCAGAAGGCGAGACATTCACCATTTGCGACCCCAACGAGGCTTGGATTATGGAAATGATGGGCACAGGCCCCGGTTCGCACGGAGTTGTGTGGGTTGCCGTGCGCATCCCCGACAACGCTATATGTGCGCATGCCAACCAAAGCCGCATAGGCAAGTTCAAGCAATATGACAAAAAAGACGTGCTCTACTCGAAGAATGTCATAAGCTACGCCCGCAAGATGGGTTGGTTTGACGGCAAGGACGCCGATTTCTCATGGAAGAACACATACAATCGCCCCGATTTCGAAGGCCGCCGGTTCTGCGATGCCCGCGTGTGGAGCTTCTTCAGACATTTCGACGACGGTTTCGACAGATACTTGCCCTGGGCCTTGGGCAAAGACCCGAAAGCCGAAGACATGCCTCTCTGGATTGTGCCCAACCGCAAGCTAAGCGTACACGATGTAGAAATGTGCATGCGCGACCACTACGAAAACACCGCATTGGCACTCGACTCGTCGAGCATTGGCGGCGGCATTTGGGAAATGCCCTACCGCCCCACCCCTCTGTCGTTCACTGTCGAAGGAAAGAAATATTTCAACGAGCGACCAATAAGCACCCAGCAGTCGGCATTCACCTTTGTTGCCCAAATGCGTTCGTGGCTTCCCCGCGAAATCGGAGGTGTGCTTTGGTTCGGCAACGACGACTCAAACATGATTGCCTACACGCCCATATACTGCGGCAACACCGTGCGTCCCGAGTGCTACAACACTCCGAAAGCCGATGCCGTGACCTTCTCCGACAAGAATGCCTACTGGGTTTGCAATTGGGTTAGCAACATGGTATATCCAAGATACAGCTTGATGTTCCCCTCGCTGAAAGAAGTGAGAGACAGTTTGGAAACGAGCTATTTCGCACAACAACAACAGATAGAGGCCAAGGCACAAGAACTTTATGCGGCAAACAAGGCCGAAGCCTTGTCCTATCTTAACAACTACAGCAACAATCAGGCACAATCCATGCTCAAACGATGGAAGGAGCTTGCCGTATATCTCATTGTGAAATACAACGACATGGCCGTGAAGCCCGAAGAAAACGGTGTGTTCAAACGCACACGCACCGGCATAGGTGCCCCCGTAAAACGTCCGGGTTATCCCAAGTCGTTTGCCAAAAAGCTTGTAAAAGAAACCGGCGAGAAATATGCCGTGCCACAATAACAAGGCACCGGGAACTAATTCGAATTATTGGTGTCCGGTAAAAAAACTCCTGACACTGTAAGACATTGAAAGGCAGT
>CAVDJG010000339.1:0-2367 GCA_963609005.1 Acidaminococcaceae bacterium | reverse complement strand
GTCTTTGCTCATGTCATCCAGACAATGCAAATATTTTTCATTCAGTTTGTCGATACGATCCGATGCCTCTTTCATCGCCTCTTGCATCTTCTTTTGTGCCTCCTCTCTTCCCATCTTTCTCTGTCCTTCCCAGGTGGGGAAAGATGAGTTGTCACTGTTGATTTCTTCGCCGATTTCACGCAAAGTAGCCAACTTGGTTGCTTGTGCCATTGGCAACTTGCCAAAGAAGCCTTTGCCCGTGAAATTGTAGCCTTCGAGCTTGCTCTCGCTGCTGCAAGATGACAACAACAGCAGCAAAGCACCCACACCGAATAAAAGACTTTTCTTGTTCATAGTGGTTAGTGTTTAATTGTAGTTATAAGTAAAGTTTTCATGCCATTGCATTCTTCATGTGAAGAAAGTATGGTCGATGCAAATATATGAATAAATTTTCATAGTACAGGCTTTTTCGATGCTTTTTTGCTACGATGCCGTCCAATTACATCTGCTGCATCTTTCTATGGCAAAAAATGTCGTTTTGCGATGCCATGCACAATGTGCCAATTGTTTTGCTTTGCCGTTTGGGAATAATTCAGTATATTTGCAGACAAATAGTTATATATGGGTATTTTCGGTTTTTTCAACAAGAACAAGAAAGAGATACTTGACAACGGTCTTGAAAAGACTAAACACAGTGTCTTTGACAAAATAGCTCGTGCCATAACAGGCAAGTCAACGGTAGACGATGAAGTGCTCGACAACCTTGAGGAAGCCCTCATAACGTCGAACATCGGTGTGGAAACGACTCTCAAAATCATTAAGCGCATCGAGGAGCGGGTGGCCCGCGACAAGTATGTGTCAACCTCTGAGCTTAACGGGATAATGCGCGACGAGATAGCATCGCTGCTCACCGAGAACAACACGGCCGACAACTCCGACTGGACTTTGCCCACCGACCACAAGCCTTATGTGATACTTGTTGTCGGTGTAAACGGTGTGGGCAAGACAACGACAATAGGAAAGCTTGCCTACCAGTTCAAGAAAGCCGGACTGAAAGTGTGGCTCGGTGCCGCCGACACGTTCCGTGCTGCCGCCGTTGAGCAAATTTCCATTTGGGGCGAGCGCGTTGGCGTGCCCGTGGTGAAGCAGCAAATGGGTGCCGACCCTGCGTCGGTGGCCTACGACACCCTGGCTTCGGCCAAGGCCAACAATGCCGATGTGGTGCTTATCGACACCGCCGGGCGTCTGCACAATAAGGTGGGCCTGATGAACGAGCTTAAAAAGATAAAAGATGTGATGAAGAAGATATTGCCCGGAGCACCCGACGAGGTGATGCTCGTCTTGGACGGAAGCACCGGACAGAACGCCTTTGAACAGGCCAAACAGTTCTCTGCCGTTACACAGGTTACGTCGCTTGCAATAACAAAGCTCGACGGCACGGCAAAGGGCGGAGTGGTTATCGGCATCAGCGACCAGCTCAAGGTGCCCGTGAAATATATAGGCTTGGGAGAGTCGATGGAGGCATTGCAACTTTTCGACAAGCGCCAGTTTGTCGATTCACTGTTTAAGAAATAGCCCGATGAAGAAAGGTCAGATAGACATTATCACCATGGGGTGCTCCAAAAACCTCGTCGACAGCGAGAGCCTCATGCACCAGTTCGAATTGGCGGGGTACCGCTGCACCCATGACGCGAAACGTCTGGAGGGCGAAATAGCGGTGGTCAACACCTGCGGATTTATAGAAACGGCCAAACAAGAAAGCATCGACATGATTCTCGAGCTTGTGCAGGCCAAGGAAGAAGGGCGGCTCAACAAACTGTTTGTCATGGGTTGCCTGTCGCAGCGCTACAAAGACGAGCTTGAGAAGGAAATACCGCAAGTAGACAAGTTCTACGGTAAATTCAACTATCGGCAACTGCTCTCCGACCTCGGAAAAGCCGATGTGGCAATATGCGATGGCCGCCGTCATCTCACCACGCCGCACCATTATGCCTATGTGAAGATAAGCGAAGGCTGCGATCGCCATTGCGCCTATTGTGCCATACCGCTTATAACAGGCAAACATGTGAGCCGCCCTAAGGAGGAAATACTCGACGAGGTGCGCCAACTTGTGGCCAGCGGTGTGAAGGAATTCCAGATAATTGCGCAGGAACTCACCTATTATGGTGTGGACATCGACGGCAAGCGCCACATTGCCGACCTCATAAGCGACATTGCCGACATTAAGGGCGTGAAGTGGATAAGGCTGCACTATGCCTATCCCAACCAGTTCCCGCTCGATTTGCTCGACGTGATGCGTGAGAAGCCCAATGTGTGCAACTATCTCGATATAGCATTGCAGCACATATCCGACAACATGCTTTCGCGCATGCACAGGCATGTGTCGAA
>CAVDJG010000338.1:0-2374 GCA_963609005.1 Acidaminococcaceae bacterium | reverse complement strand
CTGAAGAGCGTGAAAGGCATCGGACTGAAGACTGCCCAAAGGCTCATCGTTGACTTGAAAGACAAGATAGTGACCTCGGGTGTGGCAACCGAACTGCCTGCCGGAACAGCGGCCGATGCGGGTGTTGACACCAATGTGCGCGACGAGGCCGTGTCGGCACTCACTATGCTCGGTTTCTCGCCGGCTCCGTCGGCAAAGGTTGTTACCGCGATATTGCAGGAACAACCCGACCTGCATGTTGAGCAGGTGGTGAAATTGGCCTTGAAACAGATAAAATAAAATGCCGGGGCATGCCCCTTCTTCCACCGAAAGAGAATGAACGACAGACGGGACTGTGGCACAACACGCCGCCCGAAAGCAACAAACCCTTGATGAACCCACTAAACAAACACAACATAACGACCCTTGTTCTGCGTCGCGCCGCAGCCCTGTTGCGGCACATGCGCCTTACGATGGTGCTGCTGCTTGCCGCCACCATGGCAGGCTATGCGCTCACCTTGCCACACCCGCAGGACGACCGAACGCGCAACGCACAACGCCAGCGCGGCGCGGCCGGCGCCGGGGCACGCCCTGGAAACGCCCAGGCTGCACTGCCGCGTGACACCATGGCCATAAAGGCTCAACCGCTATTGGCCACCGACGACACCATACCCGACTCATTGCTGCATCCGCGCTGGAAAATACAGCGCACCATGCCCGTGACCTTCGACGACCTCGACCAGGGCGCAGCCGACCTGCGGCGGCCTGACAACTTGAAGCAGGACGTGCAGTACAACGACTCGATCGACCGCTATATAGTAGGGTCGAAAATAAGCGACTCCTACATAAACACTCCGATAATGATGACCCCCGAGGAGTACAGGAAATGGAGTGAGCGCAAGGCCATGCAGAAGTTTTTCCGCGACAAGAACGATGAAATATACAAGGCAAAGGGAAAGGAAAAGTTCGACTTCTCTGACATGCACTTCGACCTCGGCCCTGCCGAGAAGATATTCGGCCCCGGCGGCGTGCGCATAAAGACACAGGGAACTGCCGAACTGAAGTTCGGCGCCACGATGAAGAACATCGACAACCCGTCGCTGCCCATACGCAACCGCAAGACAACGACCATGGACTTCGACGAGAAGATAAACCTCAACGTGAACGGACGCGTGGGCGACAAGGTGAACATGAACCTTAACTACAACACCGACGCCACTTTCGACTTCGACTCGCAGAACCTCAAGCTGAAATATGACGGCAAGGAAGACGAAATAGTGAAGCTCATCGAGGCAGGCAACGTGTCGTTCCCCTCCAACTCGTCGCTCGTGAAAGGCGCGTCGTCGCTCTTCGGTTTGCGCACCGACCTGCAGTTTGGCAAACTGAAACTGCAGTTGGTGGCATCGCAGAAGAAATCTACCACGAAAAGCGTGTCGTCGAAAGGCGGAAAACAATACACTCCGTTTGAGATTGATGCCGCAAACTATGAGGAAAACCGCCATTTCTTTCTCTCGCAATATTTCAAGGACAAGTATGACGCGGCCATGAAAACCCTGCCCAACCTCACCACGGGCATAAAGATAAGCCGTGTTGAGATTTGGGTGACTAACAAAACCGGAACGACATCAAACACCCGCAACATCGTGGCACTTACCGACTTGGGCGAGAATACGCGCGTGTCGAACCCCATTTGGGGCGTCACCGGACAGCAGGTGCCGGCCAATGCGGCCAACTCTGAATATGCGGCAATGGTGGGGCAGTATGCCGCTGCGCGCGACATAAACGAAACCACGACGGTGCTCGACGGCATCTCGGGGTTTGTGGGCGGCTCCGACTACGAAAAACTCGAAAAGGCAAGGCTTCTCAGTTCGTCGGAATACACGGTGAATACCGCACTCGGCTATGTGTCATTGAAGACCACGCTGCAAACCGACCAGGTGCTCGCCGTGGCCTATGAATACACCTATGGCGGCGTAACCTATCAGGTGGGCGAGTTTGCATCCGACATCACCGACGTGTCGCAAGCACTCTTTGTGAAGTCGCTGAAGAACACAAGCAACAACCCACACCAGGGCAACTGGGGGCTGATGATGAAGAATGTGTACTATCTGGCGTCTTCTGTGGAAAAGGAAAAGTTCCGCCTTGACGTGAAATTCCAGAGCGACACGGCCGGTGTCTACCTCACCTACATTCCCGAGGCGCAGGTGAAAGACCAGACAATAATAAAGCTCCTCGGCGCCGACAGGCTCGACAACAACATGAAGGCACACCCCAATGGCTACTTCGACTATGTAGAGGGCTACACGGTGAGCAACGGACGCGTGTTCTTCCCGGCCGCCGAACCGTTTGGAAAATATCTGCGCGACTACCTCACAAGCCATGGCGTGGCTGCCGA
>CAVDJG010000337.1:0-2385 GCA_963609005.1 Acidaminococcaceae bacterium | reverse complement strand
GTTTTCTTTTGGCGGTTGGGTCGTGGGCATGCCAGTAGCATTGATTGCCTTCTTTTGCGCAGTGTGGTTGTGTTACAAAACCGACCTTGCAGCCTATTTGTCCGATTGTATGGGGAATGCCAACCGACGGTTATGGGTGAATGTGCTCATTATGTCGGCATTGTCAATATTTGTCGGCATTGCAGGAAACGGCAACAAAATCACTCATGCGCGCGTACATATAGAATATAGTTTGGCACGAAACGACAATGACGAAGCGGTGGCCACTTTGAAGTCGCTCGGCAAGCCAGACTCGTGCTTGACGATGCTTACAGCATACACATTGTCGAAAAACAACCAGCTTGGTGAACGTCTGTTTGAATTCCCATTGACGGGAGGGTCTTCGGCATTGTTACCAAACGGCAAGAATGTCTCGTTTGCAGTTTTGCCTGAAAACAAAATATATGGGTATCTTGGTGGACGATTTGTGCAGAAGATGTCTGCCATGCGTTATCTGCAGCTTCTGCAAAGATACAATATGCTTAGTCGGGCCGGACGTGATTATTTGTTGTGCGCTTACTTGCTCGACAAGCGGCTTGACGATTTCGCCAGCAATGTGGAAAACTATTATGTAATAAACGATTCTTTGCCGAAACACTATCGCGAAGCTCTTGTGTTGTACAACCACATGCGTTCAGTTCCAAAGTTGTTGTATAGCAACAATGTGATGAATGCCGATTTTCAGGATTACCAGAAAATGAACGATACTATTAAGAACAGGAATGTGAGGGAATGCATGTTGCGCGAGACTTTCGGCAATACATATTGGTATTATTATCAGATGCAGTAACCGATATCGTTTCAACATAAATTTTGTTTCATCAAAGACCATAATCGGCGTCAGTAAAGTGCCGCCGTTATCATAAATTTATGCGTGTAAATACAGAAAACTACAATGAAGTGAATTTCCCGGCATATGTGCTTGAAGAAGCACGTTTGAGGAATAACTTGCAACTTATAAAATCGGTAGCAAACCGTGCCGATGTTGAGATAATCTTGGCTTTTAAGGCGTTTGCCTTGTGGAAAACATTCCCTATATTTCGCGAATACATTAACTCAACGACTGCAAGTTCGTTGTCGGAAGCAAGGCTGGCCAACGAAAAATTCGGAAATAAAGCACATACTTACTCTCCGGCTTATACAGAAGGCGAGATAAGGGAAATTGCTGCATGTTCAAGTCATCTTACCTTCAATTCTTTTTCACAGTATGACAGATTTCACAATGATGTGAAAAAAGAGAATGCGGAGATAAGTTTAGGCATCAGGATTAACCCTGAATATTCGGAAATTGGAACCGACCTGTATAATCCTTGTGCAGCAGGAACCCGTTTTGGAGTTACTGCCGACCAGTTGCCTCAGCGCCTTCCCGCCGATATTGACGGTTTTCATTGTCACTGTCATTGCGAGAGTGGGGCAGATGTGTTTGTGAGAACGTTGTCGCATATAGAAAATAAGTTCTCCAAATGGTTCTCACAGATAAAATGGATTAATTTTGGAGGCGGACATATAATGACACGAGAAGACTATGATGTGCAATTGTTAATCGACACACTGGACGGTTTCCATAAACGCTATCCATGGCTTCGTGTTATAATGGAACCCGGCAGCGCTTTTGCTTGGCAAACGGGTCCGCTTGTGTCTCAAGTGGTAGACATCGTGGAGAACAAAGGTATTCGTACGGCAATTCTCAATGTGAGTTTTACATGTCATATGCCCGACTGTCTGGAAATGCCTTATATGCCAACGGTAAGGAATGCGGAAATAGTTGATGGCGATTGCCCCAATGAGCGGTTTGTCTATAGATTGGGAGGCAACAGTTGCCTTTCGGGCGATTTCATGTCTTCATGGAGATTCGACCACGAACTTGAAATAGGCGAAAATGTCATTTTTGAGGATATGATACACTATACAACTGTGAAGACATGTATGTTTAATGGAATATCGCATCCAGCAATAGCAATGGTGCATGAAGCGGATAATTCGCTTGAAATCTTGCGTAAATTCGTTCCAGAGGACTATTTCTCACGTATGGATTAAAGAAAAAATCAACTTTTTTCAAAAAAAAGAGGGAAATGTTTTGGAGGTTAAAAAAAAAACGCTACCTTTGCAACCGCATTCAAGAGAGAAGCTCCTAAGTGTTAGGAAAATGCGGCAATAGCTCAGTTGGTAGAGCGCAACCTTGCCAAGGTTGAGGTCGCGGGTCCGAGTCCCGTTTGCCGCTCAGATATTCTGGATAAATCCAATTGGAACGAGGGTTTCAACTGCCCAGGTGGCGGAATTGGTAGACGCGCACGTTTCAGGTGCGTGTGTTTCACGACGTGCAGGTTCGAGTCCTGTTCTGGGCAC
>CAVDJG010000336.1:0-2386 GCA_963609005.1 Acidaminococcaceae bacterium | reverse complement strand
GTCTTTGGGTTTATGGTTAATTGAAGTCTTTTATTGAATCGTGGACGTATGTTGTGCAAATAGTCCTTGGTTCAGATACAAAGATACTGCGAAATAACGAACCTGCAAACTTTTGGCGGAAACAAATTGTCGATTTCGGCCAGACCGCCATTGCCGTTACATGTAAAGCAATAGCATCTTTTGCATTTGCTATTTTATCAATATTTCAACCTTTTGCTTTGGCGACCTACGTGAAGCAAGCAACAAGGTAGCCTTTACTACAAACAATAAAATCTTTATAAGCTATTCGTTTTAAAATTATATTGTCGCTGATATTTTCTTGATGATGCTATATCTGCGGTTCTTGTTGCCACCATGTGCTTCAAGATACCCGAACTCAGTGAGTTGGCGTAGATAACGTTTGGTTGTAGTAGCCGTAAAACCAAATTCTGAAATGACATCATCTGTGGCGACTTCCTGTCTGTCGGCCATAAACAGAAGAATATCGACCAGTTTCTCTGCCAACGAAGGCTTTCACAGGCGTATGGAAATGGTGTTTGCATTGCCTTCACGCAGTTTTTCTACAACTCCAGTCCTGGGTATTTGGCGGCAAGGGCGGCAGCTTTGGCTTGTGTCTGTTCCATGAAAGTCTTGTATTCAGGAGCTTCGGCATTGAACGGCCGGTGGCCGAGTGCAGCTTTTATAGGTCGCCATTCGGCTATGAAACGTTGTGTGGCATCGCTGAAAAACGTTGCGGCAAAACGTTCCCATATATATTCCACTGCTTGGTCGGTGGGGTGGAGCATGTCTTCGCGGTAGAAACGGTAGTCGCGCAGCTCGTCGTTTACAATCTCGTAGGCCGGGAAATAGGTCACGCACCCGTTGAACTCACGTTCCAGCCGGTCGGCGGCGAGCAACAGGGTGGCTTTTGAAAGGGCACTGCCGTGGTAGCCATATTTGGCATAGCGTATGGGGCTTACGGTGACGATAACCTTCACCGAGGCTTCTTTTGCTTGCAGACAACGCACGGCCTTGGACAGATATTCCACACATTCGTCTACACTTAGTTCACGCTCCGTGAACAACTGTTGCGGGCGTTTGCGGCAATTGTCCACAATTTCGCCCGTTTCTTTAAGTATATATACATGGTTGGTGCCCAAGGTGAACACCGCGACACGCGGCGGCACACCGTCGTAGCGCGCCACGGTGTGCATAATGCTCGCCGGGTTGTACATCACTCCGAAAGGGTTTACCGTGGCGCGAAACTTGTCGTCGGCAAACCTACGCCCCATGTTGTCGGCAAAGCACGAGCCGACGAAGAGCATGCGCTCGCACGGTTCGATGCTGAATGCGGCACGCTTTATGTCGACAATAGTCCTGAATTTCATAGCAATATTGTTTTTATATGTCTTTAACGGCGGCAATACCGCAGCACGGTTGTGTGCTGCGGTGCTGCGTAGGCTTATCGCCCCGTTGCAGTGCGCAGCTTGCGTATTATGTTCTGCATGCTGAACACCACTTGCGGATGTGCCTCTGCCACATTGTTGCGTTCCTCAATGTCGGAGTCAATGTCGTAGAGCTGGGGCATGGGCAAGTTGCCGGTTTCGATTTTCGGTCCCCATGTTATCATTTTCGGCCCGTCGTTTGGTTCTATGTATTTCCATTTCTTGGTGCGCACCGAGATCACATGGTTTGATGCCATCTCGGCTGCCCATGGGCGGCTTATGGTGTCGTTGCCGAGCAATGTGCCCATGCGCGGTTGGCTGTCGGGGGCTGCATCCTTCGGAATGCGTGCTCCTATGAGCTGGCCAAACGATGCCATATAGTCTATTTGCGACACGAGAGCATCCTGCGTAATGCCTTTTCTGACGCGTGCCGGCCAACTTACAATCATCGGGACGGCGGTGCCTCCTTCAAAAGCACTGTACTTGCCGGCACGCCACGGCCCAGCCGGGCGGTGTTCGCCGAGCAGTTCTTCGGCACGGTCGGCATAGCCGTCGTCAACCACCGGACCGTTGTCGCTCGTGAGCAGTATTATCGTGTTGTCGTCGATGCCGAGCCGTTCGAGTGTGCGCATTATTTCGCCCACGCTCCAGTCGAACTGCACAATGGCGTCGCCGCGCAGTCCCATTTGGCTTTTTCCGCGAAATCGCTCGTTGGGGAAGCGTGGCACATGCACGTCGTTGGTGGCGAAATACATGAAAAACGGGCGATTGCGGTTTTCTGTTATGAACCTCACGGCGTGTGTCGTGATTGAGTCGGCTATGTTTTCGTCTTTCCATAAAGCGCGGCCTCCGCCTTTCATGTAGCCTATCCTGCTTATGCCGTTGACGATAGACATGTCGTGTCCGTGGCTTGGTTTCAGGTTGTAGAGCAGTTCTGGATTTGATTTCCCGGTGGGCTCGCC
>CAVDJG010000335.1:0-2406 GCA_963609005.1 Acidaminococcaceae bacterium | reverse complement strand
CTTGTGGGACAAGTGCTGTATGTTGCACTCATGGTGGTGCTTTTCAGCATATATCTCGCCCTTTTCCGCCGCGACTATTTCAGCAAGTTGCGCAATGTTGCCATGCTTTATGCCATGATAACACTGTTCCCGGTGGTCGTGTCGTTGTTCATGCGCCACAATTTCCTGAGCGTCTACATCATCCCGTTTGCCATGGTGCCCATATTCACGCGCGTGTTTCTCGACTCGCGCACGGCCTTCGTTACGCATGTCACCATGGTGCTCATCTGTGCCGCAGTGGTGCGCTATCAGTATGAGTTCATCATCATACAGCTCGTGGCGGGCCTCGTGGCCATTTATTCTCTGCGCGAACTTCTGCGCCGTGCCCAGGTGTTCCGCACGGCCATATTGGTGTCGTGCAGCAGCGCCATGGTCTACTTTGCCATGCAGATGATGCAGGACACCGATTTCATGAAAATCGACCGCGACATGTATTACCATTTTGCCGTGAACGGTGTGCTGCTTCTCCTTTCCTATCCGTTGATGTATCTTATCGAGAAGATGTTCGGCTTTGTGTCTAACGTAACGCTTTTCGAACTTTCAAACACCAACCGCGGCGTTCTGCGCGACCTCAGCGAGATAGCCCCCGGCACGTTCCAGCACTCCATAACGGTGGGAAACCTCGCCGCCGAGATAGCCAACAAGATAGGGGCCAACAGTTTGCTCGTGCGCACGGGCGCACTCTATCACGACATAGGCAAAATGGCCAACCCCGTGTTCTTCACCGAAAACCAGGCCGGAGTAAACCCACACGACGGTCTGCCCTACAAGCAGAGCGCGCGCATTGTGATAAGCCATGTGGCCGAAGGAGTGAAACTTGCCGAGCGCGAGAACCTTCCGTCAATCATTCGCGATTTCATCGTCACCCACCACGGAACGGGCATGACCAAGTTTTTCTATGTGAAATACAAGAACGAGCATCCCGATACCGATGTAGACAAGACACCGTTCTGCTATCCCGGGCCCAACCCGTTCACGCGCGAACAGGCTCTGCTCATGATGGCCGACGGCGTTGAGGCTGCGTCAAGGTCGCTGTCGGAATACACCGAGGAAAGCATAAGCACGCTCGTGAACAGGATTATCGACAGCGATGTGGCCGACGGATTCTTCAAGGAATGTCCCATTACGTTCCGCGACATTGCCCAAGCCAAGCAAGTGCTCATAGAGCGCTTGAAGGCCATCTACCACACCCGCATATCCTATCCTGAACTCAAAGGAGTGCCAAAGGCGTGAGCCGTGCTGCGGCACCGGTTTTGTGCGGCAATCCGGCAAGGTTTTAGTGCCATTTGAAAGAAGGCTTCCTTGCAGGGCAAACAAGGCTTCTTTGCCGCCCAAACAAGGCTTCCTTGGCATGCAAAGAAGCCTTCTTTTTAATACGGATTTGCGGTGTTTGGCGTGCAAAGGTGAAACGCATTGACAATCAATGTATAACCGTGTACGGGACTGCAATACCGCCGCTGCACCGGAAAACTGATTTTGTGAAGAAAGAGAAGATAAGAAACTACACCTTATTATATATGAAAAGATTCACTCTGAAAACTATGGCAATTGCCTGCATGGTCGCGTTAGGCAGCGTGGCCGGGCATGCAGTGCCGGCTTATAACAAACCCGTGCGCGTGACACAACCCGACGGCACGGTGGTGACAATAACCCTTCATGGCGATGAGCGGCTGCATTGGGCCGAGACATCCGACGGCTTCACGCTATTGCAGACATCCGACGGCTATTGGAACTTTGCCAAGGCCGACACGCGCGGCAACCTCGTGGCATCTGAACTTCGCTACGATGGTTCTTCGGCAAAGGCCAGCGCGGCAGGCATACGCAGCGGACTGCGCTACTCCAAACCCCAAGTGAAAAGGGCCATGAAGGCCGCCTCCACCGACGACCTCACGCTCGACGCCACGTTTCCCACTATCGGCAAGCACAAAATGCTGCTGTTGCTCGTGAACTACAGCGACACCCGCACCACCTATTCGCGCGAGGCTTTCAACCAGATGATGAACAAGCAGGGCTATGGCGGCATCGGTTCGTTTCGCGACTTCTATCTCGAGCAGTCTTACGGAAAGCTCGACATCGACGTTACTGTGACCGACTGGATAAAGCTTCCCAAGTCGAAAGCCGCCTACGGAGTGAACGGTGCGGCCGACATGATACATGATGCGCTCAGCATGGTGAGCGACACGCTCGACCTGCAGCAGTTCGACAACGACGGCGACGGCATCATCGACGGCATAGCGGTGATACACCAGGGCACCGGACAGGAGGTGTCGGGCAACAAGTCGGACATCTGGTCGCACAGCAGCATAATCTACGGACAGAAATTCTGCGGCGTGGATGTGCGCCGATACACCATCGAACCCGAGATAC
>CAVDJG010000334.1:0-2419 GCA_963609005.1 Acidaminococcaceae bacterium | reverse complement strand
CTGCCGCACGCACACGACGCAATTGCAACACGGGCGTGCAGCAGACGCTGCAAGACGGGAATCAGCCATGAAAGGAATGGCGAACAAGCCCCATCAACCCATTGCGAACACATGAAAAGAGAGGCAACGACATGCAAACGCCGATAATTTACGGCAAAAAAAGTGAAATTGCACTAAGTGTTTTACCGCCAACGGTTGTTGTATTGACAAGAAAACCTCTTAAGGCTGATGCCTAAACGAGATAATTAAAACGGAATTACACTATTAACCATTAACTAACAATCTATGATTAAAAGACTTATAGGACTTGTGGCTGTGGCCGCCATGTGCGGCGGAACGGCCTACGCCCAGCAACCATACGGCGGTTGCTGGCATCCTACCGACATCACCAACTGGTCGCCACAGACCGACCCTGATGCCAAGTTCAACCGTGCAAAGGTGCCGTTGGCAAAACGTTTCAAGGAGCCTACGCTCATGAAAGCCAATGCCAACCAGTATTACGAGGGACAGATTTGCAACGCAACTATCCTCTTCCCCACTTGCTCGATGTGCCCCTCGCAGGGAGCATACAATTTCCTTGGCTACCAGCCCACCTACTGGCAGTATATGGACAAGCTCGTGTATTGGGCAGGATCGGCCTCGGAAGGCATCATCATACCGCCTCCGGCCGGTTCTACCGACGCTGCCCACCAGAGCGGAGTGAAATCGCTCGGACAGATTTTCTTCCCGCCTGCTGCATACGGCGGCACGCAGACATGGGTGCGCCAGATGCTCACTACGGAGAACGGTACATATATATATGCCAAGAAACTGTATGAGATTGCCAAATACATGGGCTTCGACGGATGGTTCATCAACGAAGAGACAGGCGGCGGAAGCACGTCGGAATGGGTTGGATTTATAAAGGAATTCAACAAGATAGCCGACGAAAACGGCGACACGCAGATGGAGATACAGTGGTATAACGCAAGTTCATACCCGAACACGAGCATTCTCACGACACACAAGAACACGTCGCAGTTTCTCGAATATGGTTCGCCCGGCGACTACCGCAGCTACGCCTCGCAGTTGGGATGCACCGAAGAGGAGACCTTCTCGAAGATGTACGGCGGTGTGCAGGTGGTGAGCAGCGGCCACACCGGCTACGAATATTACCTTGACAAGGCCATGCCCACCACGGGACATGTGGGTTCGCTCGACCTATTCTGCCCCGAAGAGCGCATTTGGAAAGACAACGTGAAATCGTTGCTCGGCAAAGACGACACCGGCACAAACGCCTACAATGCCATAGTGAAAACGTTCAACAACGAGAGCCAAATGTGGGTGAACAAGAGCGGCGACCCGTCGGTGACAGCTGCAAGCGGTTGGCCAGGACTGTCAAACCGCGTGCTTGAACGCTCGGTGATAAACAGCATGCCCTTCGTAAGCTCGTTCTGCGTGGGCGTGGGCAAATACCGTTTCGTTGAAGGCGTGAAAGCCGGCGTGCAAGACTGGTATCACAGTGGCGTGCAGAGCATCATGCCTACATGGCGATGGTGGATAGAGAACAAGGGCACACTGGTAGCCGACATCAACTGGGACGATGCCTGGAACATGGGTTCAAGCATTCGCCTGCACGGCAGCCTCACCTCGGGCGACCACCTCATGCGCCTCTACAAGACAATGATTGCCGTGACCAACGGCGGCACCTTGCGCCTCGTTTACAAGACAAGCACGCCCGGAAGCGTGGAACTGAAGCTCGCGACAGAAAGCTCGACGACACCCGACGTGACCATGTCGGAGCCCACCACGACAAGCGAGAAGAACGGATGGACGGTTGCCGAATATGACCTTTCGGCCCTCAACGGCAAAACCGTTTACATGATTGCGCTCAACATAAAGGCCGCAGAAGCCGTGTCAGACTACGAGTTGCAGCTTGGCGAACTTGCAGTGCTGCCCGCCGGCTACGCTCCGGCAGCTGTCGAGGTGAAGAACCTTGCCACCACAAGCGTGCTCGGCGAGGAGAAAGGCGACATAAGACTCACTTGGGATTATGACTACACTGCCGACTTCGACCATTTCGACATATACAAAACCACTGCAGGCGGAACACGCACAATGGTGGGACAGACACGCGACGAGGCATTCTATGTGCCCACATTCGTGCGCGAAGGCACTGACGCTTATGTCACAATGGAGGTTGTGCCCGTAATGAAGGACATGCGTCAGCAGACGGCGCAGACCATAAAGGTGGAATATCCGAAGGCAACAGCCCCGACAGTGACGTTCGCACTGAGCAAGAGCTATGTGACGGTGGGCGAAGAGGTGACAATCACTGCCAACGGAACAGGTGCGCCCACGGCATGGAAATGGACTCTGCCCGAAGGACTGAAACTTGCATCGGGCAGCACAGACGACCAGAAGACCATTACCGTTGTGG
>CAVDJG010000333.1:0-2421 GCA_963609005.1 Acidaminococcaceae bacterium | reverse complement strand
GCCTTGTCGATGGCAGGCGACACGCTGCTCAGGCGGAAATCATAGCGCAACATGTCGGCATCCACCTTGACAAAATTCTTTTCCCCGGTTCTGGCCGTGTCGGCCACATCCTCATATTCCACATTCACAAAATGCACACTGTCCTCGCCTTCAACCTTCGGCGTGCGTATTATGCAATTGCTGAATTCATACACAAACCCGTCTTTGACATCGTCGGCAGGTTTCGTGCCCATCATCTCGTCGTCGGCATAGCCGGTAATCAGCGTGTTGCGGCATTTGAAAGACATAAGGTTATGCTGTGCGCCCGAGAATGCAAGCGCGCTTCCGCGTTTTGAATCGTATGGATAAAACTGCGCCAATGTGCAGTTATCAACTGTGGCCGAACCTCCCTCAATGTCAAGACAATGGTCGAGCGCATTGGTAAGCTGGCAATTTTTCACGCTTATCAGCGAGTTTACCGACTGCAATGCCGTTCCCTGACAGTTGTGTATCGTGGAATTGGCCAGCGTGAGTTTCATGCGCGACACGTCAGACGAGTCGGCTATCAAACCGTCGAACGCACCGTGGATGTCGGTATAACATATTTCATTGCCATACGAACTTTCAAGAAGATGTATGCCCTGCCACTGCCCGCTCACATAATCATACGGCAGATAGTCGAACATTCGGTCGAGCCGGTCGCCGCGCAAAGTTACATTGGCCGAAGGTGTTCCGGCACATAAGAGGCGGCCGGCGACATCGATTCCGGCATCGCCGTGGAAATACAATGTAGCCCCCGAGGCTATGGTCAACGTGGCATCCTTATTCACGTTTATCTTGCCGTAAACCACAATAGGCCGGTCGGCAGAGATCACAGTGTCTTTGTCTACCGCCATGTCCTTTATTACAGTCGCGTTCCATGAATAGGCATTGAGGTTCACTTTCTGTTGTACACCGCTTTCCAAGGCAAACACGATATTGTCAGACACGAGTTTCGGCTGGTCGCTGGTGTTTCTCGGTGCAGTGATTTCAACGAAGACGCGCACGCTGTCGTTTTTCCTCACCTCTATGTCATTGGTTTGATAGCCCAACGTGGGGCTCAGAAAAACGCCGTCAACATTCACGCGGAAACCTGACTGGTTGCCGTTTTCGAGCCTAACTGTGGAACAACGCAAGTTGCTTTTCGACTTGTTGTAAATCCACATCGACCGTGTAGACGAAGGTGTTGATGCAAACACCGTGTCCAATGCTATGGAGTCGAGCGAAAAAGAGAGCCTGTCCGACTGCGACGTACTGAAATTATCATCGTCGCTGCAAGCACACAGGCACACCACCGACATTGCGGTCAACATTATATATGATAAAAACTTTTTCATATATTATATAACGACGGGATATTTAAAATATTGCCTTGAGCTGACAGTTATTGGAATAAAGACATGACATGAAACCATTTTCAAACTGCCGCAAAAGCAGCCAGCATGCCAAAACGCTCAAAAAAAACGCTGCTGACATATAACAATTGTCACACCTATTTGCTAACTTTGCCTTGCCACGACGTGCCATCACTACACGACACACAAGGTGCGCGGCACGCCACCGGCAAGAAAACACCTCAGAAAATTGAATATTATGCAAGAGAGAAACGGTTTTATAAGCTGGCTCGCCGATTTCTTCGTACCCCGCAGTTGCGACATCTGCGGATGCAGACTGGCTGTCAACGAAAACATAATATGCAGTGCGTGCAACCTGAAGCTGCCACGCACCGGACAGCAACACACGCCTCTCGACAACAACGTGGCACGCCTGTTCTGGGGAAAGACTAATGTGACCCAGTGTGCAGCATTCATATTCTACCAGTCGCACGCACCTGCAGGCAGACTTATATACAAACTCAAATATCACAACCGCCCCGACATTGGCGAGGCACTTGGCATCATCATTGCCAAAGAGTTTGCCGCTGACAGTTTCTTCGACGGCATCAATGTCATAATACCGCTGCCCCTCTCTAAACGGCGCTTAAAACAACGCGGCTACAACCAAAGCATGGAATTGGCCAAAGGCATAGCAAGCGTCACCGGCATAAGCATCTGCCAAGATGCCGTGTGCCGCGTGAAAGACACCGACACACAAACGCGCAAGAATCCAGCAGAGCGGCATGAGAACGTAAAAGATGCCTTCAAACTGACTCGCCCCGAAGCCATAAGCGGCAAACACATACTGCTTGTCGATGACATAATCACCACCGGAGCATCGTTGTCGGCATGTGTCCGTGAAATCTCAAAGGCCATGAATGTAACCGTGAGCATTCTCACCATCGGGGCCACAACATAAAGGAATAGGACACTAAAAAAGGCATTCCAAAATAATTTGAAATGCCTTGTCTTAGAGGTACCTAGCAGAGTCGAACTGCTCTACACGGTTTTGCAGACCGTTACCTAA
>CAVDJG010000332.1:0-2426 GCA_963609005.1 Acidaminococcaceae bacterium | reverse complement strand
ACAGTCAGGTGCTCTAACCAACTGAGCTATTGAAGCATTCCGTTACAACTCGTTTCCGAATTGCGATTGCAAAGGTAATGCTATTTTTTGTTTCCACCAAACTTTTTCGGCGAAAAATTTGATTTTTGGCTAAAATTAGATAAATAATCGCCGCCGGAGGGCATTATACGCCGTTTATATATTACTTTTGCACAAAGAAAATGCACGCCACGGAACCGCTCCGGCAGGCCGCGCACACATTATTATATAAATGCAGCCCACGGGCTGGCAAGACAATCACGACACTCATGCGAAAGTTATTACTTATGGCAACCATGCTGCTCTCGCTCGCGGCGGCAGCGCAGAACAGTAGCGGGCACAACTTCGAGGTGGCCAAAAACCTCGACGTGTTCAACGCGATATACAAGAACCTCGACCTGATGTATGTTGACTCGCTCAATGCCGACGAGACAGTTGGTACGGCCATAAAGGCCATGCTGCGCAGCCTCGACCCCTACACCGAATACTATCCCGAGGACAAGACAAGCGAGTTCAAGCAAATGCTCACCGGCAAGTATGCCGGCATCGGGGCCATAATAAGCTACAGTTTCACGCGCAAGAATGCCGTGATAAACGAGCCTTACGAGAACATGCCGGCCGCCGAGGCCGGGCTGCGCAAGGGCGACGTGATAGTGAGCATCGACGGCGAGCCCATGGCCGGCAAAACCACGGCCTATGTGAGCGAGAAACTGCGCGGCGATGCCGGCACCACGCTCGTGGTGAAGGTGCTGCGACCCTCTACCGGCAAGCGCATCACGGCCAAGATACAGCGCCGCGCCATACAGTTGCCCTACCTGCCCTACTACGGCATGCAGCCGGGAGGCATTGGCTACATCAACCTCAACCAGTTTGTCGAGAACGCGGCAAAGGACGTGCGCCGGGCATTCATCGAGCTGCGCGAGAAAGGGGCCAAGGCCCTTGTGCTCGACCTGCGCAACAATGGCGGCGGATCGGTGTCGGAGGCAGTGTCGATACTCAACATGTTTGTGCCCAAAGGGGTGACGCTGCTCACCATGAAGGGCAAGCTGAAAAGCTCAAACCAAACCTATGCCACGACCCGCGAACCCATTGACACCGTGATGCCCATAGTGGTGCTCGTGAACGAAAACACCGCAAGCGCGAGCGAGATAACCAGCGGAGCGCTGCAAGACCTCGACCGCGCCGTGGTGATGGGCACGCGCACCTATGGCAAGGGACTTGTGCAGGTGCCCAACATCCAACTGCCCTACAACGGCAACCTCAAGCTCACCACGGCAAAATACTACATTCCCAGCGGACGGTGCATACAGGCCATAAACTACAAGCACACCAAGGGGGGATATACCGAGCATGTGGCCGACTCGCTCACACATGAGTTCACCACCGCAGCAGGGCGCATCGTGCGCGACGGCGGCGGCATAAAGCCCGACATAGAGGTGCAGCCCGACTCGCTGCCCAACATAGCGTTCTATCTCGACCGGGTGGACACCACCGACGTGCTGCTCAACTACGAGATTGAATACATGGCCTCGCACCCCACGGTGGCCTCGCCCTCGGAGTTTGAACTGTCCGACGCCGACTACGAAAAGTTCAAGCAGAGCGTGATAGCGAGCGGTTTCACCTACGACCAGGTGAGCGAGAAATATCTGAAAGACCTTGAAAACCTCGCGCGCTTCGAGGGCTACTACGACGATGCCAAGAACGAGTTTGAGGCTCTGGCCAAGAAACTCAAGCACGACACGGCAAGGGATTTGGACTATCCCTACAACAAGCAGAAGATAAAGGAAATGCTTGCCTCCGACATCATGGCAGCCTACTACTACGAGCGCGGGTCGATAGAAAACTCGCTGCGCTACGACAAACAGTTTGCCGAGGCCGTGAAACTGCTCAACGACCCCGAACGCTACCGCAGCGTGCTCGCGCCTGCCGCCGAGACGAACAGTGCCGCCGAACAGGCAAAGGCAAAGAAAAGAAAATGAAAAACGCGCCCGCCCGGGCAAGCGGCACTGAATGGCGTGCCGCGCACAGTGATCACGGCTGCATCGGCCGGCCGGCAACCCCGAAACACAAAGAAGGCTTCTTTGCATCGCAAGGAAGCCTTCTTTGCATTGCAACAAAGGCTTCTTTACTCGTCAACAAAGGCTTCCTTGCACTGCAACGAAGCCTTGTTTGCAATTGTCGGTGTATGCTTGAAAGATGTATGATGCGGTAAGGCTTTGAAAGGCAGTTTTTACATGCTTTTGGGGAGACACATGACCAGTCTTTGTTTTGTATGGTTTGTTGCCTGTTGCCCCTGTAAGGGGCGTATATTATAGGATAGGGGCTTGCCCCTATCTGTCACGTTATCCTATTCAATTGCCCCTGTAAGGGGCGCATAATTCTTTATGAGGTTGAACTATGCGCCCCTT
>CAVDJG010000331.1:0-2433 GCA_963609005.1 Acidaminococcaceae bacterium | reverse complement strand
ACACAGTCACGCAGAGATGCGTGAACTGAGACGGCACACATCTTCAATAAAAACAATTAAGCACATGGATAACAGCAAGAAAGCGACACTCGAACTCGGCACAAAACCCGTAGGCAAATTGCTCGTGCAGTATGCCCTGCCGGCCATAATCGCCATGACGGCATCGTCGCTCTACAACATGATCGACAGCATATTCATCGGGCAGGGATGCGGACCGCTTGCCATAAGCGGTCTGGCAATAACGTTTCCCTTCCAGAACCTTGCTGCGGCATTCGGCGCAGGTGTGGGCGTGGGAGCGTCTACCTGCATATCGGTTAAGCTCGGACAGAAAGACTATGCCACCGCACAGCGCATCTTCGGCATCAACATCACGCTCAACCTCGTTATCGGTGTGGTGTTCAGCATAGTGACACTCACGTTTCTCGACCCCATACTGCATTTCTTCGGAGCAAGCGAAGCCACCCTACCCTACGCCCGCGAATACATGCAAGTGATACTTGCCGGCAACGTAATATCGCACATGTTTCTCGGACTCAACGCCGTGCTGCGGGCAGCCAGCAAACCGCGCCATGCCATGGCCGCCTCAATATGCACCGTGTTGCTCAATGTCACGCTCGCGCCGATATTCATCTGGGGACTGCACCTCGGCATACGCGGCGCAGCACTGGCCACCATAATATCGCAAGGCATAGCCCTCGCATGGCAATGCCGGCTGTTCAGCCGCAAGAGCGAGATAATGCATTTCCGACGCGGAATATACCGTCCCGATGCCAAGATAGTGAAAAACATCATCGCAATAGGCATGTCGCCGTTTGCCATGAACGTGTGTGCCTGCGTGGTGGTGATATTCATCAACACCGGTCTGCAACGCTATGGCGGCGACATGGCGGTGGGTGCCTACGGAATAGCCAACAAAGTGGCGTTCCTGTTCATAATGATAAACATGGGAGTGAACCAGGGCATGTTCCCCATAACGGGCTACAACTACGGGGCACAACGCTACGACCGACTGCTGAGGGTGCTGAAATACGGCCTCATCACGGGCTTCTGCATCACCACAACCGGCTTCATCATCGTGCACATCATCCCGTATCAGTGCGCACGCCTGTTCACAACCGACCAGACACTCATCGCAATATCGATAAGAGCAATACAGATAAACATGCTCGCCTTCCCGCTTGTGGGCATACAAATGATTACCACCGGATTCTTCCAGGGCATAGGCAAAGCCAAGGTGAGCATGTTGTTGTCGCTCTCGCGACAGATGCTTTTTCTCGTGCCGCTGCTTATAGTGCTGCCCACAATATTCAAGGTTGACGGCGTGTGGATGTCGCTTCCGATAGCCGACACCACTGCCACGATACTGGCGATGATAATGCTCGCAAGGCAAGTGCGCAAATTCAAGACCGAAATACAACATAACTGATTGAGATATGGAAAGCAACAACATAATAATATGTGTGGGCCGGCAGCTCGGAAGCGGCGGACACGTAGTGGCAAAGAAACTCGCCGAACGGTTTGGCTGCAAGTTCTACGACCGCGAACTGCTCAACCTCGCGGCAAAGGAAAGCGGATTCAGCGAGGAGTTTTTCGAGAAAAACGACGAACGCAAGGGCTTCTTCAGCCAGATGTTCCACATGCACGTCCCGTTCATTACCGACACTTCGTTCTACGACAACGGCCTCTCGCCCGAGAGCCTGTTCCGCATACAGAGCGAAGCCATACGCAAGGCTGCCGACGAAGGGCCGTGCGTGTTCGTGGGACGGTGTGCCGAATATGTGCTGCGCGAGCACACTTCCATGATAAGCGTGTTCATCACCGCCGACATTGCAGAGCGCGTGGCACAGATACGCGAGCGGCACAGCTGCACCGACGAAGAGGCGCGCAAGATAATAGAAAACCAGGAAAGCTCGCGTGCCTCATACTACAACTACTACACCGGTAAGGTGTGGGGACACAGCGCATCCTATGATTTGTGCGTAAACACATCACGCCTCGGCATAGACGGCACTACCGACTACATCGCCGAGTTTGTGGAAAAGGCACTGGCAAAATGAAAAGAATAGGCATCATAAGCGACACCCACTCTTATTGGGACGACAAATACCTAGAATATTTCGAACCGTGCGACGAAATATGGCATGCGGGCGACATCTGTTCAACCGAACTTGCTGAACGGCTCGCAGCATTCCGCAAGTTCAGGGCGGTATGCGGCAACTGCGACGGAGGCGACCTGCGGCTTATGTATCCCCAAATTCTGCGGTTCAAGTGCGAGGATGTCGATGTGCTGATGAAGCATATCGGCGGCTATCCAGGCAACTACGACGCAAGCATAAGAAGCAAGATATACGCTTCGCCGCCAAAGCTTTTCATAAGCGGACACTCGCATATTCTGAAAGTAGAATACGACCGCTCGCTCAACTTGCTGCACAT
>CAVDJG010000330.1:0-2470 GCA_963609005.1 Acidaminococcaceae bacterium | reverse complement strand
TAACTTTACTACAAAAGTAAGCATTGTTTCGCAATAAGCAAATGCCTGCCGTTTACTTTTATAATATATTTGCTATTTGCCGAAACGCTTAAAACCGGCCAAACAAGTGTTGACGAAGGGACCGAAAGGCACATTTTCGCCCGCACATCACATGAGGCAGAGGCGTAACGCTGACGCGAACGGCACGCATTGCAGACGCCACACACGCGTGCCGCAGACGCAGCACGACAAAAGAAAATTGTGGCAAGACCACAATATGGGCATAACTGCAAGACAACGACAATGCCTTAGCCAAAGGTTGAATGGGACAAAAATTCCGGAACTTTTGAAAAAACATTAACCAACAAGAGCAAATTGTCAACTAATATACCTATCTTTGCATATGACAAACCATAACACTGACATTGCACTATGCCGACCCGCCAAGCCGGCGACGATGCCGACACCATGTGAAATGTGACGTTGAAACGCGCCATGCCAACCGGTGGCACTGGCATATGCAAAAAGAAACGAATACTCTTAAACATTAAATAAGAAATGAATAATACGGATTTAATGAATCACGCGGCAGACAACATCAGACTACTTGCCGTTGCTATGGTTGAGAAAGCGAAATCAGGACACCCGGGAGGCGCCATGGGCGGTGCCGACTTCATCAATGTCCTCTTTTCCGAATTCATGGTCTATGACCCCGACCAGCCAACATGGGAAGGAAGAGACCGGTTTTATCTTGACCCGGGACACATGTCGCCGATGCTCTACTCTGCCCTCGCATTGCAGGGCAAATACACCATCGACGACCTGAAGTGCTTCCGCCAGTGGAAATCCATCACTCCCGGACACCCCGAGAGAGACATTGTTCATGGAATAGAAAACACTTCGGGGCCGCTCGGCCAAGGACACACCTATGCCGTAGGAGCCGCAATAGCAGAGAAATTTCTCGAAGCCAGACTTGGCAGCACAATGATGCAGCACCGCATCTATGCATATATTTCGGATGGAGGCATACAGGAAGAGATTTCGCAGGGAGCAGGACGCGTTGCCGGACTGCTTAAGCTGAACAACCTCATAATGTTTTATGATGCCAACGAGATACAGCTCTCAACCGAATGCGATGTGGTGATGAGAGAAAACACCCGTCTTAAATATGAGTCATGGGGTTGGAATGTGCTTGAAATCAACGGCAACAACCCCGACGAAATACGTTCAGCACTTATTCTGGCACAAAACGAGAAGACCCGTCCTACGCTCATTATCGGACATACGGTAATGGCAAAAGGCGCAGTGAAGGACGACGGAACAAGTTATGAGCGCAACGTGAAAACACACGGCGCTCCGCTCGGAGGCGGCGCATACGAAAACACTGTGAAGAACCTGGGCGGCAACGTTGACGACCCGTTTGTGGTGTTTGATGACGTGAAGGAGTTGTATGCAAACCGCACGGCCGAGTTGCGCGAGATAGTAAAGGCACGGCACGAGGCCGAAGCAGCATGGCGCGCAGCCAACCCTGAAAAGGCCGTTCAAATGCAAGAGTGGTTCTCGGGCAATGCTCCCAAAGTGGACTGGAGCTCAGTGGTGCAGAAAAGAGACGTGGCCACACGTGCCGCATCATCCACCTGTCTGGGCGTTCTCAGCGAGCAAGTGCCTAACATGGTGTGCTCGTCGGCCGACCTTTGCAATTCGGACAAGACCGACGGTTTCCTGAAACACACACACGACATCGCACCCGATGATTTCAGCGGAGCATTCTTCCAGGCCGGAGTGAGCGAGCTCACAATGGCGTGCGTATGCATAGGCATGTATCTGCACGGCGGCGTAATCCCCGCATGCGGAACGTTCTTCGTGTTCTCCGACTACATGAAACCAGCAATAAGAATGGCTGCACTGATGCGCGTTCCTATCAAGTTCATCTGGTCGCACGACGCATTCCGCGTAGGCGAAGACGGCCCGACCCACGAACCCGTGGAGCAGGAAGCCCAGATACGCCTTATGGAGAAGCTCAAAAACCATAAAGGCAAGGATTCTGTCAGAGTGTTCCGCCCTGCCGACGCCGACGAAGCAACCGTGTGCTGGAAGATGGCCGTTGAAAACATGGACACGCCCACAGCTCTCATTTTCTCGCGCCAAGCAGTCAACAGTCTGCCCGAAGGCACTGATTATGAAATGGCAAGAAAGGGTGCATACGTTGTGAAAGGTTCTGACAACGACTACGACGTTATACTGCTTGCGTCAGGGTCGGAGGTGGCCACACTGGTTTCGGGTGCCGAACTGCTGCGCAAAGACGGAGTGAAAGTGCGCATCGTGAGCGTGCCTTCGGAAGGCCTTTTCAGAACTCAGCCAAAGGAATACCAAGAAGAGGTTCTGCCGAAAGGCGCAAAAATATTCGGTCTCACCGCAGGCCTGCCCGTAACCCTCGAAAGCCTCGTGGGTGCCAACGGCGTGGTTTACGGCCTTGAGTCGTTCGGTCTCT
>CAVDJG010000329.1:0-2475 GCA_963609005.1 Acidaminococcaceae bacterium | reverse complement strand
CAACTATTGCGGTGTGAATTGCGGCATCATGGACCAGTTTGCAAGCGTATTCGGAAAAGAAGGATGCCTCATGCGTCTCGACTGCAACAGCCGCGAGTTTGAGTATTTCCCCTTCCGTCCCGTTGGCTACAAGCTCGTGTTGCTCAATTCTTGCGTTAAGCACGAACTTGCAGGATCTCCCTACAACGACCGCCGCAATTCTTGCGAGAATGTCGTGAAGCACATCGCAGCCAAACATCCCGAAAGCCATTTCGAGACTTTGCGCGATTGCACTTGGGAACAACTTGAAGAGGTTAAAGCCGAAGTGGGAGAAGAGGACTACAAACGCGCTCATTTCGTGCTTGGCGAGAAAGACCGTGTACTCGCTGTGTGCGATGCCCTTAACGCTGGCGACTACGAAACAGTGGGAAAGAAGATGTTTGAAACCCACGAGGGTCTCAGCAAGGAGTACGAGGTTTCGTGCGAAGAACTTGATTTCCTCAACGACATTGCCAAGGAAAACGGTGTTACCGGCAGCCGCATCATGGGCGGTGGCTTTGGCGGATGCACCATCAACCTCGTGAAAGAGGAACTCTACGACAAATTCATTGCCGACGCCAAGGCAAGATATTCTGCAAAATACGGTAAAGAGCCCAAAGTTTATGACGTTGTCATAAGCGAAGGTTCACATAAAGTTTGCTAAAGCGTTAGCAACTCCCAAAAGATACTGATGTTTTTTGATGTTGGAGACATTCCGTTTATGAGTGTCTCCAACATTAGAAAACATTCATCTACATCCCAACTCGCACAGATTGAAATTTCCTTATAACAAATTATATGAAAACCATTAAAAGTATTATCCTCAGTTATGCGATGTTGTCTGCCTTCATCGCAACATCATGCACCAAAGGTGGCATGATGACCGAATCGGGGCTCGACCCCGCACGTTTTGACACGACAATCAATGCCAAACCCGTAAAGTTGTTCGTATTGCGAAACTCCAACAACATGGAGGTGTGTGTTACCAATTTCGGTGGACGCATCGTGTCGGTGTGTGTTCCTGACAGAGATGGCAAACTCACTGATGTTGTGCTTGGCTATGACAACATTGCCCAATATGCCGACTCGGTAAACAGTCCGAGTGATTTCGGGGCTGCAATAGGCCGATATGCCAACCGCATAGCCAAAGGTGTAATATATGTAGGAGGCAAGAAAATACAACTGCCGCAAAACAACTACGGACATTGTCTGCATGGCGGACCGTCAGGTTGGCAATACAAGCCCTACGACGGCCAACAACTCAACGACACGACCTTGCAGCTCACGCTGTATTCTCCTGACGGCGACAACAATTTCCCCGGAAATGTAAAAGCAACTGTCACTTATATGCTGCGCAGTGACAATACGATTGACATTAAGTTTGAAGCCACTACCGACAAAGAAACAGTTATAAACATGACCAACCATTCTTATTTCAATCTCAGCGGCAATCCTTCAATGCCCGGGACTGACATGTGCTTGTATATAAATGCAGACAAGTACACACCGGCCGACTCTACATACATGACGACCGGAGAGGTGAAGGATGTGAAGGGCACGCCCATGGATTTCACCACCATGCGGCCACTCAACACCACAATCGACGACATGTCATTCAGCCAAATAAGAAACGCCAACGGTTACGACCACAACTGGTGCCTCAATACTTATAACAACGGTGTTGGAGACGACACGAAAATTGCCGCTTCTCTTTACTCGCCACAGAGTGGCATACTGCTTGATGTTTATACCAACGAACCCGGAATACAAGTATATACCGGCAACTTCCTTGGAAAGAACGTAAAAGGGAAGAAGGGCATTGTATATCCACGTCAGGCATCGGTATGTCTTGAAACCCAAAAATATCCCGATTCGCCCAACAAGAAAGACTGGCCATCGCCTTATATTAAGCCTGGGCAGAAATACTACAGCCATGTGGCATACAAATTCAGCGTGAAGAAATAACTGTTGGTTTGCGATTTAGATAAGTGCAATAATTCTCAGAATAAGAGCAGGAGATAAACAGAAATGTTTTTCTCCTGTTTTTGTTTACAGACAACTCATAACCTTCGGATCACATGGTTATGCATAATATCATCTGTAGTTTTATCTGCATAAACATATTCTTCTCCTGTTTTGCAGCTTTAATTTGTGCTTGCTTCGGCCGAAACACGAGCTTACACCAATCGGAGCAAGCATTTATTTCGGCCGAAGCAATATGACGTTCAAGGCGTCTTTGGCAATAGCAGAGTGGTTATGTATGCCACAATGATGCCATTGTCGCGCCAATCATCATTTATTCTTTTTCTTCATGAAATGGCGGGCGGCAAAGTAGACTGCTGCAATTACGACAAGAGCAATGATAATCCATTTTATATATTCGCCGTAGCGCACTATCTCGTCATGCAGTTGTTCTTCGGGAACGATGCTGTGCAGATACCAACCTAAACCGGCGAG
>CAVDJG010000328.1:0-2543 GCA_963609005.1 Acidaminococcaceae bacterium | reverse complement strand
CACGTCATCGACACGGCCGGTAGGCGTGTCGTGCGGAGCCGACTTCACCAGCTCGGGAGTGGTCTTTGCCTCTTCGGCTATCTTGCGCATCACGTCCACAAAAGCGTCGATGGTGTCTTTGCTTTCGTTTTCGGTAGGTTCAATCATAAGCGACTCATGGAACAACAAGGGGAAATATATCGTTGGAGCATGGTAGCCATAGTCGAGAAGACGCTTTGCCACATCCATGGTGGTAACTCCTGTAGACTTGTCTTTCAAGCCGTCGAACACAAATTCATGCTTGCACAGTCCGGCTATCGGCAGTTCGTAGACGTCTTTCAAGCACTCCTTTATATAGTTGGCATTGAGTGTTGCGAGCGGACCCACAAGTTTAATGTTTTCGCGTCCGAGCGTGAGAATGTAGGCATAAGCACGCAACATCACTCCGAAATTGCCCAAAAACTCGCTCACGCTTATAGCCTCGGCATCGCGTTCTACGCTGTAAACGCCATCGCGCAGCACTACGCGCGGAGCCGGAAGAAACTGTTCCATGCCCGAGCGCACTCCCACCGGACCCGAACCAGGGCCTCCGCCGCCATGAGGCGTAGAGAAAGTCTTGTGCAGATTGATGTGCATCACGTCGAAACCCATATCTCCCGGGCGGCATACGCCAAGCATAGGATTGAGGTTTGCACCGTCGTAATACATCAAACCACCGCATTCGTGCACGAGCGCGGCAATCTCGGGTATTTCCTTTTCAAACAATCCCAGAGTGTTGGGATTGGTCATCATCATAGCGGCCACGCGGTCGTCGAGCAGCGAGCGCAGGTCGTCTACATCCACAATGCCGTCGGCTGTGCTTTTCACCTCAACCACTTCCAGACCGCACACGGCTGCCGAAGCGGGATTGGTGCCGTGTGCCGAGTCGGGCACGATGACGCGCGTGCGCTTCAAGTCGCCGCGGCTTTGGTGATAGGAGCGTATTGTCATAAGTCCGGTAAGCTCGCCGTGGGCTCCGGCAAACGGGTTGAGTGTAAACTCGGAAAGGCCCGTCAGCGCAGCGAGCATGCGCTGCATGTCATAATAGGCGTGCAGTGCGCCCTGGCAAGTAGCGGCCGGCTGGAGCGGATGAAGCCCTGCAAACTCCTTCATGGCGGCTATTTCCTCGTTTATCACGGGATTGTATTTCATTGTGCAGCTGCCCAACGGATAGAAACCGTTGTCCACTCCGAAGTTGTTTTCGCTGTGGTTGGTGTAGTGGCGCACCACCGTCAGCTCGTCACATTCGGGAAGTCGGGCCGCGTTTTCGCGGCACATGCCGTCGGGAATGTCATAGTTGCCGAAACGGTTTTGCGGCAACGAATAGCCCTTGCGGCCTTCGTGCGACAGCTCGAATATCAAGTTTCCATAAAGTCTGTTGTTCATAGCGTGTCCTCCTGCTGCTTTACGATGTCTACAAGTTTATCTATTTCCTCACGGGTGCGTTTCTCGGTGACGGCAAACATTATGGTGTTGTCGTCCACCTTCACGCCTCCAAGTATGCCGTTCTCGATGAAACGCTTCTGCAATGCGTCCACGTCGCCGTCGTAGACAACGCAGAACTCGTTGAAGAACGGTTTGTCGTATTTCAGGCGGAAATGCCCCGTGGCCACGAGAAGGTCGCACAGACAATGTGCCCCGGCATAGGAAAGCCGGGCTGCCTCACGCACGCCTTGCTTGCCCATGAGCGACATGTAGATTGTGACAAAGAGTGCCATGAGGCTCTCGTTTGAGCAGATGTTCGACGTGGCTTTCTGTCTTCTGATGTGTTGCTCGCGTGCCTGCAAGGTGAGCACGAACACCCTTTGTCCGCGGTTGTCAACAGTTTGTCCCACAATGCGGCCCGGCATCTTGCGCATGAGCTTTTCGGTGCAGCACATATATCCCACCGACGGACCGCCGAAGGTCATGGGAATGCCGAGCGACTGTCCGTCGCCTACGGCTATGTCGGCTCCCCATTCGCCGGGAGTCTTGAGCAGAGCGAGGTCGGCGGCCACGCTGTTCACGGTGAGCAGAGCCTTGCGTTCGTGGCAGAGGTCGGCATAGCCGGTGTAGTCCTCCACTATTCCGTAGCGGTTGGGCTGCTGCACTATCACCCCGGCCACGCCTCCTTCGGCGAGTTGCGCAGCCATGTCGTCGCGGCTGGTAACGCCGTTGCAGCTTGCAATGACGTCGAGTTTGAAGCCATGGAATTGGGCGTAAGTGCGCACCACCTGCGCCACTTTCGGATCGACGGTGTCGGAGATGAGCACGCGGTTGGCCTTCTTTGCCGATGCCACCGACATGAGTGCGGCTTCGGCCGTGGCTGTACTGCCGTCATACATCGACGCATTTGAGATGTCCATACCGGTGAGTTCGGCCATCATGCTTTGGTATTCGAATATGTAATGCAGTGTGCCTTGCGATATTTCGGCCTGGTAAGGAGTGTAGCTCGTGAGAAATTCGGAGCGTGATATTATCGATGGGATTACGGCAGGAGTGTAATGGTCGTAGCTTCCTGCCCCTGCAAACACCGTGAGCAGGCG
>CAVDJG010000327.1:0-2554 GCA_963609005.1 Acidaminococcaceae bacterium | reverse complement strand
CTACGACCGCGCTACCAACACGCTCACACTCGACAATGCCTCGGTGGACGGATGCATATACACCGGCACCAAAGACGATTTCACCTTGCTGGTGAAGGGCAAGTGCAGCCTCAAAGGCGACTTCTCGCTGCATGCCCTCACCGTCTACGACGACGGCAACACCACCATCAGGGGCGAGGAAGGATCGGAACTGCGCATCGAAATGCCCGACACATCACCACTTACCTCATACACCGTCTACTTAGCAAGCTACAACGACGACGCCACACTCACCATTGACAACTGCACACTCGACATCACGGGCGACGTGCCCATAATGCGTGTCAGCACCGACAACGACGCCAGCACGCTGCGCATAAAGAACTCTACGCTCTATCTGCACGCCACCTTCGAACCGGTGTTCGGCTTCAAGACGGCCGAGTTGCAGGGCAGCATAATTGAATCGCCCGAGGGCATGCACTACCAAGGAAAGGCGTTTGTCAACGAAAACGGCATAACATACGAAGGCGACATGACCATAGTGCGCGACACCACCAACGGCATCGGCGCAGCAAGCACGGACGACAGTGCCGAAAAGCCCGTATACACCGTAGGAGGCACAAGGATTGCGCACAACGGCGGCAAACAGCCCAAGGGCATATACATCACGGGCGGCAAGAAAAAGGTCGTGAGATAGAAAAAGAAACGCATGCAGGGCGCGGCCGGCGGCCGGCTCTGAGGCGACAAGAAAAAATCCCCGCTGCAGCACAAAGCCGCAGCGGGGATTTCCTGTTTTTGCGGTGCACGGGCCGCAACGTTTATTTCACTTCAATCTGACGGGTGCTCTTCACCTCGGCCTTGGCCACCTTCGGAAGCCCTATGGTGAGCACGCCGTCGTTGACGTTGGCCTCGATCTTCTCTTTGTCCACATCATCGGGCAGGATAAGAGTCTGCTCGTATTTCGAGTAGGAGAACTCACGGCGCAGATAATGCTCCTTGCGGTTCTCGTCGTTGTGCTCGCTCTTGTGCTCCATCTTGATGTGCAGGTTGCCGTCGTTGTCAACGTTTATGTCGAAGTCTTCCTTCTTCATTCCGGGAGCGGCAAGCTCCACGGTGTAGTCGTGCTCGGTTTCCTTCACGTTGATTGCCGGTGCAGTGGCATTGGTGCGTGGCATGAAGTCGGTGTCGAAAAAGTCGTTGAAAACTTCGGGCATCCAAGAATTTCTCATTACTGGTAACATATCAAAACCTCCTGATTATATTTTTTGGTTCTTTGTTGTATCTGTTCCGCAGCCTCCGCCGCCTTGCGGCTGCAGCCAAGCTGCGGGCTTGCCTTCGAGCTTTTTGCTCCCGGCTTGCACCAGTTATAGTGCAACTTGCATGCCATGCGCGTTTTTGTGCAACAAGTGTTAAAACGTAAGAAAATATGGCAGAAAACAAGACAATCCGACACTCCGTGCTGACCAAATGTCAATCCACAATCTCTTTTACACGCCATATGGCCGCACTGCGGCGGCAAGCAAGTGCAAGCAAAAGGCAGCACCAAACCGCACGGCACGAAAAAAAGCGGATGCGAGGCACTTTTGTGCGACACATCCGCCTATCATTTTTAAAGATTTGATATATCCGTCAAAGCCGGGGCAGAGCCGTAGCCCGCCACGGCGGCACGATTAGTCGGCCAGCTTCGCCTTGATGAACTCGCGGTTCAGGCGGGCGATGTTGCTTATCGACTCGTTCTTCGGGCACTCAGCCTCGCAGGCGCGGGTGTTGGTGCAGTTGCCGAATCCGAGCTCCTCCATCTTGGCAATCATTGCCTTGGCACGCTTGGCAGCCTCGGGACGGCCTTGCGGGAGCAGTGCAAGCTGGCTCACCTTCGAGCTCACGAAGAGCATTGCAGAACCGTTCTTGCAGGCAGCCACGCAGCAGCCGCAGCCGATGCAAGTGGCGCAGTCCATGGCCTCGTCGGCATTTTCCTTGGGAATGAGCACTGCATTGGCGTCCTGGGGAGCGCCGGTGCGCACGCTGACATAGCCTCCGGCCTGGATAATCTTGTCGAAAGCGCCGCGGTCAACCATGCAGTCCTTTATCACGGGGAATGCGGCCGAACGCCAAGGCTCAACCGTTATCACGTCGCCATCGTTGAACTTGCGCATGTAGAGCTGGCAGGTTGTGGCTCCGGTGTTGGGTCCGTGGGGATGCCCGTTGATGTAGAGCGAGCACATTCCGCAGATGCCCTCACGGCAGTCATGGTCGAATACGAACGGCTCCTGGCCTTCCCCAATGAGTTGCTCGTTGAGGATGTCGAGCATTTCGAGGAAAGAAGTGTCGTCGGGGATATCCTTCATCTCTCGTGTGTCGAAGTGTCCCTTTGCCTTGGGACCGTTCTGACGCCAGTATTTCAGTGTGAATGAAATGTTTGCCATATCTTTTAGTTCTTATAGTTTCTGGTTTGTACTTTAATTGCCTCATACTCGAGCGGCTCCTTGATGAGCTCGGGTGCCTTCTCGTCGCTGCCCTGATACTCCCAGCAGCCCACGTAGAAGTAGTTCTCGTCGTCGCGCTGTGCCTCGCCCTC
>CAVDJG010000326.1:0-2554 GCA_963609005.1 Acidaminococcaceae bacterium | reverse complement strand
TGCTACGGCACACATCACCCTCTTTGAGAATGCTCTCGCCCTTTGCATATTTCATAGGAACGAGGATACTCTCAAGAATGTCAAGCTCGTCATGTGTCATTGTGCTGTACTTACGTGCAAGTTCACGAGCTACATCGCGTTTATTGCCACCGACATTTTCTTTCATTCTACAAATTCCTTTCACAAATTATCCCACATGTTTCTGCTCTATATCAGTCAAGCTTCAGCACCGCGAGGAAAGCCTTTTGGGGAACCTCCACATTACCGATTTGCTTCATGCGTTTCTTGCCGCGTTTCTGCTTTTCAAGGAGTTTGCGCTTGCGGCTCACATCACCACCATAGCACTTTGCCGTGACATCCTTGCGCACACACTTTACAGTTTCACGCGCCACAATCTTCGAACCTATTGCAGCCTGTATTGCGATGTCAAACTGTTGGCGCGGAATGAGGTCTTTCAGCTTTTCGCACATCCGCCTTCCCAATACTACGGCATTGTCTTGATGTGTCAACGTTGACAACGCATCAACCGGTTCGCCATTCAGCAAGATGTCGAGTTTGGCAAGTTTCGAAGGTCTGAAACCATCAATATGGTAATCAAACGAGGCATATCCCTTGCTTATAGATTTCAGTTTGTCGTAGAAATCAATAACTATTTCACCCAACGGAAGCATGAAATGCAGTTCCACACGATTTCCGCTGATGTATTCCTGGTTGATAAGTTCACCGCGTTTGTCAAGGCACAATGTCATTATCGGACCTATGAAGTTGGCCGTTGTTATTATGCTGGCCTTTATATAAGGCTCCTCTATGTGGTCGATAAGCGTAGCCTCAGGCAGACCCGAGGGGTTGTGCACTTCCTTCTTGTCACCATGTTTGTCGTAAACCATATACGACACGTTGGGCACAGTAGTTATAACATCCATATTAAACTCACGGTCGAGACGTTCCTGCACAATTTCCATGTGCAACAACCCCAAGAATCCGCAGCGGAAACCGAAGCCCAATGCGACAGAAGATTCAGGAGAGAACGTAAGCGAAGCATCGTTGAGCTGAAGTTTTTCGAGCGAAGCCCGCAGATTCTCATAATCGCTTGGGTCAATGGGATAGACACCGGCAAACACCATAGGCTTCACTTCCTGGAAACCGGCTATTGCCTTGCTGCACGGACTAGAAACGTGTGTGATAGTGTCACCCACTTTCACCTCAGTAGCATCCTTTATTCCGCTTATAATATATCCCACCTCACCTGTTCCAAGAACCTTGCGTGGAATCATATCCATCTTAAGCACACCTATTTCATCGGCCACATATTCCATTCCGGTATTGAAGAATTTCACCTTGTCGCCTTTGCGTATTTCTCCGTTTTCTATCTTGAAATAGGCAATAATACCGCGGAACGAGTTGAACACAGAGTCGAAAATCAAAGCCTGCAACGGAGCCTTGCTGTCGCCTACAGGATGCGGAATCCGTTCAACCACAGCCTGCAAGATGTCTTCAACGCCTTCGCCGGTCTTTCCCGAAGCCCTTATTATGTCGGAATGCTTGCAGCCAAGCAGCTCCACTATTTCGTCCTCCACCTCATCAGGCATGGCACTGGGCATATCAATCTTATTGATTACCGGGATAATCTCCAAGTCGTGATCTATGGCCATATACAGATTGGAAATAGTCTGAGCCTGAACTCCCTGTGTAGCATCCACCACCAACAATGCCCCTTCGCATGCCGCAATGCTGCGCGACACCTCATACGAGAAATCGACATGCCCCGGAGTGTCTATCAAGTTCAATATATAGTTTTTCCCGTCCAACGCATATTCCATCTGTATAGCGTGGCTTTTAATCGTTATTCCGCGCTCACGCTCCAAATCCATATCGTCAAGCATTTGGCCTTCGGTGATAGCTATTGTCTTGGTGTGCTCCAATAGCCTGTCGGCGAGAGTCGATTTTCCATGGTCGATATGCGCTATAATGCAGAAATTCCTTATATTATCCATTGATACAAATCACTTTTATTTGCAAAGATAGTTGATTTTTCTGAGATTTGAACTATCTTTGCACAAAATATTGAATTTTTGAAAATGAAAACAATATCGCTTATTTTCTCCGTTTTATTCTTTTCCGCATGCCAAGAAAGCCTGTCACAAAGAGCGGCGAGAGAAGCTGCTGAATACACGAGAAAGAACTGCCCTACCCCCGTTCAAAACTCCACCCGCACCGACAGTGTCGTGTTCGACATGGCAACCAACACCTATCATTATTATTGCTCGGCATGCGGGGTTATGGACAACAAGGCCATAATCGATGCAAACAGAGAAAAACTTGAAGAAGGTCTGAGAAAAAGCATAAACGAAACCACCGGACTGAAGCTTTACAAGAAGGAAGGTTTCAACTTTGCGTGGACATTAAGGTCGGACAAGCACCCCGAGACAATATTGTTTGAGAAAACGTTCACTCCCAAAGAATACAACCGTCAGTAGAACGCAACTTGACCGTTGCCACCACAAAAGACACCGATATGTCACACACTACACAACGAATTTTTACAAAATACACT
>CAVDJG010000325.1:0-2605 GCA_963609005.1 Acidaminococcaceae bacterium | reverse complement strand
GGGGTAGTGTGTGCACCCCAATATTATGGTGTCGATTTCAGAATCGCGGCGCATGAGCTGGTCGATGCGCTTCTTCACGAAATAGTCGGCCCCTGGAGAGTCGGCCTCGCCCGCCTCGACAATGGCCGCCCACAGGGGGCACGCCACGCCCGACACCTTTATGTCGGGCCATAGCTTGCCTATTTCGAGGTCGTAGCTGCGGCTGCGTATGGTGCCCTCGGTGGCGAGGATGCCCACATGGCGGCTGCGGGTGATGGTGCCCACCACCTCGGCCGTGGGGCGGATGATGCCCAGCACGCGCCGGTCGGGGCCGATTTGCGGCAGGTCGCGCTGCTGAATGGTGCGCAGTGCCTTGGCCGACGCGGTGTTGCAGCCGAGGATTACAAGGCGGCAGCCCATGGAGAAGAGCTTGATGACGGCCTGCCGGGTGAACTGGTAGACCACCTCAAACGAGCGCGACCCGTAGGGGGCGCGGGCGTTGTCGCCGAGATACATGTAGTCGTACTGCGGCAGCAGCTGGCGTATGCCGTGCAGCACGGTGAGCCCTCCGTAGCCGGAGTCGAACACGCCTATCGGGCCTTGCGATTGTGTTGACATCATTGTTGTGTGCTTTTCGGTTGTGCGCGCCGTGCCGTCATGGGCACGGCCGGCGCTGCGGCCTTGGCTCAGTGCAGCCCGAGCTGGCTCTTTATGTAGGGTGTGGCGTCCTCGCCGGCGGCGGGACTGATGTAGGGGCAGGCGTTGGAGTCGGTGTTGATCACGAACTCGTAGGCGCGTGCCTGGCCCACCTTGGCCACGGCGGCGTCGAGACGGCGGCGCAGCGGACGGTAGGCATCGTCGCCGGCTTGCTGCAGCAGGCGTTCAGACTCCTTGCGGAAGGCTGCGTTCTTTTCAACGATTTCCTGCAGCTCGGCCTGCCGCTTGCGCAGAATGGCGGGCGCGAAGTCGCGCTGTCCGTCGAGGAATTCCTCATACTTGGCGTTGAACTCGGTTTCGGCGCGGCGCAGCTCGGCGTCGTATTTCTGCCGCAGCTGGTCGAGGTCGTGCTTCACGGTGGCGCACTCGGGCATTGACTCGAGCACCGCCTCGTAGCTGAAATAGCCGAAACGGGCCTGTGCCCCGGCGCATAGGGTGGACGCCGAGAGGGCGATGAGCAGAAAAAGTTTCTTCATGTTGCGGTGTGTTGTGCCCTTAAAGCAAGAGACGAAACCGCGCAGTGCCGCCCGGTGGTGGCACTCGCCGCTTCGTCTCGCGTTGTGGGTGGGTTTTTACTTTATCTTGTTGAGCTGGGCCTTCACCTCGGCGGTGACGTCCTTGCTGAGGGTGTCGCTGATGTAGGGTATGCCCGAAGAGATGTCCATGATGTAGACATAGCCTCCGGTCTTGCCCACGGCCTTGATGGCCTCGACAAGCTTGTTGGTGATGGGGCCGATCTTGTCCTGCTGCAGCTTCTGGATCGACTGCGAGTTGTCCTGGGCTGTCTGCTGAATCTTGGCGTACATCTGCTGGAGGTTGTCCTCGGTTTCCTTGCGCTTGGTGTCGTTCATGGTTGACTTTGTCTTGTCGTAGTCCTCGGCCTTGCGCTGCAGCTCGTCCTGCATCGACTTGAGGTCGTTGTCATACTGCTTGGCGGCAGCCTCGATTTCGCCGCGGGCCTTGATGAACTCAGGCATGGAAGACATCACTTCCTGTGCGTTGATGTGTCCGAATTTCTGTGCGAATGTCGCAATCGGGGCGAACATCAGCAGCATTAATAATAGCTTTTTCATTTTTACTTATTGTTTTTGTTATTTGATTGTTTGCTTTGCGGGGGTGTGCGCTGCGCCATGGCGCGGCCTCGGGGCCGTGGCGGCCATGCGCCCGCCTGTCAGTTGGAGTAGCCGAGTTTTTGGAGCACCTCGTTGCTTATGTCAACCTTCGGCGAACCGTAGATTATGCCGGTGTCGCTGGCACGGTCGATAACCAGGGAGTAGCCGCGCAGCTCCGACACTTCTTTCACGGCGTTGTATATCTCTTCCTGAATGGGCGACATGAGGCTTTCGCGCTTCTTGAAGAGCTCGCCCTCGGGACCGAAATACTTGCGCTTGAGGTCGCTCGCCTCCTTTTCCTTCTTCATGATGTCCTCCTGCTTGGCCTTCTTCTGCTCCTGCGAGAGAAACACCATCTCGTTCTGGTAGTTCTTGTACATGGTGGATGCCTCGGTGTTGAGTGCTTCCACTTCGGCCTGCCACTTCTTCGACACCTGGTTGAGCTGCTCGTTGGCACGCTCGTAGGCGGGAATGTTCTTCAATATGTACTCCATGTCGAGCAGCGCGAATTTCTGTGCGCTCGCTGCCGTTGCCACTATGGCAAACAGGCAGAAAAGTATTGCCTTTTTCATGTTGCCGGTTGTTTATGTTTGCTTTTGTTGTCAGAATTCCTGTCCGAGGATGAAGTGGAACTGCGAACCGCCCTTCTTGCCCTGGGCGTAGTCGAAACCGTAGGCCCAGTCGATACCCATGAGTCCCACCATGGGCAGGAAGATGCGCACGCCGACGCCTGCCGAACGCTTCATGTCGAACGGGTTGAACTTCTTTGTCTCGGTCCACGCATTACCGCCCTCGAC
>CAVDJG010000324.1:0-2624 GCA_963609005.1 Acidaminococcaceae bacterium | reverse complement strand
TGCTCTCGTATAGCGAGGGCAGATTGTTGTCAAACACATGCTTAGTGGCAATGGGTTTGCGTCCGGGAGGCAGTTCGTCGATTACGCTCACGTCGAGATCGCCGTAGATTGTCATTGCAAGTGTGCGCGGAATGGGTGTCGCCGTCATCACGAGAATGTGCGGCGGGTTGTCGCTTTTGGCCCAAAGCTTGGCGCGTTGAGCCACGCCGAAGCGGTGTTGCTCGTCGATTACGGCCAGGCCGAGGTGTGCAAACTGCACCGAATCCTCCACCACGGCGTGCGTGCCCACGAGTATGTCGATGTCGCCCGACACCAGTCCTTCGGCCACTTCGCGCCGTTTCTTGCCCTTCACCATTCCGGTTAGCAGTTCAACGCGCACCCCGATGCCGTTGAGAAAAGCCTTTATCGTGTCGAGATGCTGCTCGGCCAGGATTTCGGTGGGGGCCATTATGCACGCCTGGTAGCCGTTGTCCACGGCCAGGAGCATGGCCATGAGGGCCACGAGAGTCTTGCCCGACCCCACATCGCCCTGCAATAGCCGGTTCATCTGCCGTCCCGAGCGCATGTCGTCGCGTATCTCGTGCATCACGCGCTTCTGTGCTCCGGTGAGTGCGAAGGGCAGGTTGTTGGCGTAGAAAGTGTTGAAAAGATTGCCAACACGGCCCATGACATAGCCGCGGAACTTGCGGCGGTGGTCGCTGGCATACCTTAATATATTTAGCTGCACATAAAACAGCTCCTCAAACTTGAGGCGTTCGCGCGCCTGTTTCAGTTCGATGGCGTTTTTGGGATAGTGTATGCAGCGCATGGCCGTGTCGCGGCTGGTGAGGTGCAGGCGCTTCATTATGTCCTGCGGGAGCGTTTCTTCGAGCGGTGAGGTGAGTTTGGTGAGCAGAGTCTTCACTATCTTCTCCATCGTGCGCGATGTCAGTCCCGCCTTTTTCATGCGCTCGGTGGTGGTGTAGTAGGGCTGCATGCCCATCTCGTTGAGCTGCAGTTGGCTGGCCGGTTCTATTTCGGGATGTGCGATGTTGAACCTGCCGCCGTAGACGGTGGGCCTTCCAAACACGATGTAGTCGTCGCCCACGCGGAAGTTTTTCAGTATGTATTGAGTGCCGCTGAACCACACGAGGTCGGCCACGCCGTGCCCGTCGCTGAAGTGTGCGGTGAGCATTTTCTTGCGTGCCGACAGAGTTTTCTCCTCAAACGAGAGTATCTTGCCGCGTATCTGCACGAAGGGCATGTCGCTTGTAAGATCGTTGATGGCATACACGCGGCTGCGGTCGACATGCTTGTAGGGGTAGTATTCGAGCAGGTCGCCCCAGGTTTTTATGCCGAGCTCGTTTCTCAGCAGGTCGCGGCGGTGCGGCCCTACGCCTGGCAGATAGGTTATGTCCTGTTCGAGAATGTCCATCAAACGTTAGCGTGGTTGCTGTTTGCCGTCGTAGTCTTGCCTTCGACGTGCTGCTGTTTCATTATCGTTTCGGCCACGAGCAGGTCGAACGGTGTCGTTATCTTGATGTTTTCGCGGTTGCCGTCAACCATTGTCACGCTGTATCCGGCCGCTTCGGCCACCGAGGCATCGTCGGTGAAGAGGTCGTTGTCGTCGGTATTGAAAGCCTTGCGCGCCACTGCTATGTCGAAGGCCTGCGGTGTCTGCACGGCACGGTAGTCTGCACGGCGCACGTTGTGTGGCTTGCTTGTGTCGGCCACGAGGCGCAGCGTGTCGGTGACGGGCATTACGGGTATGGCCGCGCCATACTTGCGTGCCGCCTCATAGCAGCGTGCTATCACGTCGGTTGCAACGAAGGGGCGCACGCCGTCGTGTATGGCCACCACGCCGTCGGCATCGGCCGGTATTGCGGCGAGGCCGTTTTTCGACGACATGAAGCGTGTGTCGCCGCCGTCGACGACGGTGTGTTCAACGTCGAAGGCGTGCTTGCGGCACAGCGACCGCCAGTAATCCTGCTGCGAGTGGGGCAGGACGAGAATCACGGCCACCTCGCCGTTGTATTCCTTGAAGCGCCTTATCGTGTGCATGAGCACCGGTGTGCCGTCCACGGGCAGAAACTGTTTGGGCGTGTCGCCGCCCATGCGCAGGCCTTTGCCGCCTGCCACTATTATAGCGTAGTCCATAGCATTACGTTTGTTGGGGCCGCGCGGTGCGGCCGTGCAGTGTGGTGTGTGGCTTTATTTGCGTGCCTCCTGCATGAGGTGGCTGTACATCATGCCGCTCTCAATGGCGGCCGTGCGCTCTTCGCCCACGAGGAGCGAGAGTATCTTGTAGGCGTAGGGCAGCGTGGCGGCCGGCCCTTCGCCGGTTATGATGTTGCCGTCGAGGGTGAACAGTTCGTGGGTGTATTGCGCGCCTTCAAGGTGGTTTTCAAATCCGGGATAGCATGTGGCGCGGCGGCCTTGCAGCAGTCCGAGGTGGCCCAGCACCATAGGTCCGGCGCATATAGCCCCCACGAGTTTGCCCTTTGCGGCATGGTTGATCAGTGCGCGGCGCACGCCCTCGTGCTCGTCGAGGTTTTTCGCTCCCGGCATGCCGCCCGGAATGAGCAGCACATCGGCGTCGCTCAGGTCGGCATCTTCGAATGTTGTGTCGGCCTTGACGGTTATTC
>CAVDJG010000323.1:0-2638 GCA_963609005.1 Acidaminococcaceae bacterium | reverse complement strand
GTAGAACAGGTCGTCGGCGCCATACTTCTTCAGTTCAGGTTCAAGCTTGTTCTTCAGTTTCAGGGTGACATCGGCATCCTCGGCGGCATATTCATACACCTCAGAGGGCTGCAAGTCGCGCATGGACTTTTGGTTTTTGCCCTTCGGACCGATGAGTTCGTCGATGTGGATGGTCTTGTAGTGAAGGTAAACCTCCGCCATGTAGTCCATATTGTGATGGAGTTCGGGTTGGATGAGGTAGTGTGCGATCATTGTGTCGAACATCGGGCCGGCCAACTTCACGCCATAGTTGGCAAGAACCTCCAAGTCGTACTTTAAGTTCTGTCCGATTTTGAGTGTTGTCTCGTCTTCATAGAGAGGTTTGAAAAGGTTAACAATCTTTTCGGCTTCTTCACGGTTGGCGGGAATGGGCACGTAGAAGGCCTCATTTTCCTCTACTGCGAAGCTCAACCCGACGAGTTCTGCGTCTAAAGCAACGGTTGAAGTGGTCTCAGTGTCCAGACTGAGATTTTGTTTTGTCCTTAAAAAGTCAAATAATTTGCGCCTTTTCTCCTCTGTGTCAACGAGTTCGTACTTATGAGGGGTTGATTTTAGGCTCTCATAACTCTCGTTTTTTGAGCTTTCCTGCCCGTCGGGCGGATTTATGGCAAACAAATCGAGCTGAACAGAGGCCTGTTTTTGGTTGTTTTCGGGTTTGTTAAGGATTCGCGTTAAAAAGCGTTTGAACTCCAACTCGTCGAAAATCTTGGCCAAAGTTTCCTCGTCGGGTTCCTTTACCCGAAGCTCTTCGAGATTCAACTCCACGGGAACGTCGGTTTTGATGGTGGCGAGAAATTTGGACAACGATATTTTTTCGCGGTTGTCCTCAACCTTCTTCTTTATTGCGCCCTTGAGTTGGTGGGTGGAGGAGAGCAGGTTGTCGATGCTGCCAAATTCGTTTATGAGTTTCACGGCAGTCTTTTCGCCCACGCCGGGACAGCCCGGAATGTTGTCGGAAGCGTCGCCCATGAGTCCGAGCAGGTCTATCACCTGTTTCGTTTCAGCTATTCCGTATTTTTCGGTCACCTCCTTTTCGCCCCAAACGTCATAGCCTGAGCCACCGAAACGTGGGCGATACATGAACACGTTGGGGCGGACGAGCTGGCCGTAGTCCTTGTCGGGAGTGAGCATATAGGTCTCTATGCCGGATTGACTGGCCTTTGTGGCGAGCGTACCGATCACGTCGTCGGCCTCAAATCCGTCGGCTTCGAGCACAGGTATGCGGAAGGCGCGGAGTATCTCCTTAATTATTGGCACAGAAGCCTTTATGTCTTCCGGGCAAGCCTCGCGCTGCGCCTTGTATTCGGGGTAGAGTTTGTGGCGGAAAGTGGGTCCGCTGGGGTCGAAAGCCACGCCGATGTATGCCGGTTTCTCCTTTTCCTTCACCTCGTGGAGCGTGTTGACGAAGCCCATTATGGCCGAAGTGTTCTGTCCTTTCGAGTTGATTCGCGGGTTTTTGATGAACGCATAGTAGGAGCGGTATATCAGTGCGTATGCGTCCAAAAGGAAAAGTTTGTCCATATATGATGTGTCGTTTTATGTGTAAAATTACGAAAATAATTCTGCATATCCCGATAAATCACTAATTTTGTAACAAATTTCATGTAATGAATTACTTATCTCAGATACGGAAACCGATAGAGAGCGCCTTTGAAGACTTTGTGGATTTGTTCAACAAGTCGCTGACCCACACCGACGGAATGCTCTCGCAGGTTCTGGAGCACATAAAGAAGAAGGCCGGAAAGCGCATGCGTCCGATGCTGATATTGCTCATGGCGAAGAACTACGGTGCGGTTTCCGACATTACACAAAACGCTTCGGTGGGATTGGAGCTGCTCCACACGGCCAGTTTGGTGCACGACGATGTGGTTGACGACAGCGATGAGCGTCGCGGACAAGCCTCTGTGAATGCCGTTTACAACAACAAAGTGGCGGTACTTGCGGGCGACTATCTGCTGTCGACGGCACTTCTGCACGTTTCTTTCACGGGTAATCAGAAGATAGTGCAGTATTTGGCCGAACTGGGACGCACACTGGCGAGCGGCGAGATACTGCAACTGTCGAACATAAACAACCAAACCATTTCGGAAGAGGCTTATTATGAGGTGATAAAGCAGAAAACCGCAGCCCTTTTCGAGGCTTGTTGCGCCATCGGAGCGCTGTCGGCAGGAGCGTCGGATGGTGAGATAGAGGCCGCAAAGCAGTTTGGACAGAATCTCGGCATAATATTCCAGATACGCGACGACATCTTTGACTACTACGATTCGCCGGAGATAGGCAAACCTACGGGCAACGATATGGCCGAAGGCAAGCTCACTTTGCCTGCCATACACGTGCTAATGACAACGCCGGACGACGAGATGCGCGCGCTGGCCGCCAAGGTGAAGGCTCAAACCGTGACTCAGGAGGAGATAGAGCGGCTCGTTGGATTTATCAAGGCCAATGGTGGTATAGAATATGCCGAACAGAAGATGAACGAACTGCACGGTTTGTGCATGGAATACATCAACAATTCGGTGGCTGATGACGACATAAAAGCAGCTTTAAGCGCATACGTTGACTATGTAATACAGCGCAGCAAATAAGCAAAAACATTCGC
>CAVDJG010000322.1:0-2641 GCA_963609005.1 Acidaminococcaceae bacterium | reverse complement strand
GTGTATGCCTATGTCGTGCAGAATGGCAGCGGCTTCCAATATGAACGTGGTGTCGCTGTCGAGATTTTCGAGCGAAGCTATGGTGGCGGCAAAATCGTGCACCTTCATGAAGTGCTGTATGCGCATTACGTCGCCCTGGTCGTAGGCAATCATGGCCTCGACAAGTTGTGCATGCAAATTTGTCATTGTAAATTGTTTTTTTAATGAATTGTTGCTTCTGGCCTCATTCGCCCCCTACCGCTTGCCCTTGTTTATGATATATATGCCCGAAGTGGCAAACACTCCGGCCATGACATATCTGAAATGGAATGTCTCGCCAAGGCACATGCACGACGTGAGCACGCCGACGACAGGTATGAGAGAGTTGTAAATGGCCACCTTGCCTACGGGGTTGCAGCTGAGCAGTTTGTTGTAGAGCGAGAATCCCACTGTTGATATGGCTATGAGCAACGCCAGTATCAAGAGGCCCCACGCGGTGACTCGCGGCAAGTTGCCTCCCGTTGCAATGCCGGGAACGATGAGCAGCGCACCGCCTAAGGCGAGCGCATAGCCCGTTCCCACAAACACGTCAACCCTACGGCCTAGTCCCCGGGTCATAAGCGAGGCTATCGCGCCGCAAAGTGCATTGAGCATTATCATCCCGTCGCCTAGCCATGTGAACTCTCCACCCACGTTTCCGCCTACATTCAACGACACTATGCCAATGGCACCCAATATGCATCCAATTGCTTTGCGCAGTGTCATACTGTCGGATTTGAAAAAAACGCAGGCGAAAATCACCACAAGAAACACGCTCATGGAGTTAAGCAATGCCGCACGTGAGCCCTCGCTGTGCGACAGTCCGAAATAGAAGAAAGCGTAATGCAGGGTGGTGTTGAAAAGAGAAAATGCAAGAATGTAAAGCCAATCGGCATTGTGCACGACATGAAAATCGCGCCGGGCTGCCCTGGCCATTGCAAGAACAAGAAGGCCCGACAGGCAGAAACGTATTCCGGCAAACAGCATCTTGCTTCCTGTCATGTCGGGTGTGATGGAAAATTCCGCCATGCCGAGCTTTATAAGAGGATAGGCCCATCCCCATGCTATGGCGGCGGTGAGTGCGAAAACAGCCACCCAAACGGGGCGGCGGAATATTGTTTTCGGATTGTTTTCGGATGTATTCATGTGTTTTTAACATTTTTCGCGGCACGCGAAACAAGTCTGAACAAACGGAATATGCAGCAACATGCCGATGTCAGATGTCGTTTATATCGACATATCCGTGCATGACGGCATACACCGTAAGAGCAGACACACTGCGAACATTGAGCTTTGCCATTACATTCTTGCGGTGAGTAACGACAGTGGGCAAGCTTATGTTGAGCGCATCGGCTATCTCCTTGTTTATCATTCCTTTCACGATGAGCGAGAGAACTTCGATTTCTCGCGGCGAAAGCTTCGCTCCGCTCTCGTCGGCATCGGTTACGGCATGCGGCAGATTGCGCCCGCTGGCATGCGCATACTGTTCAAGGGCGAGCAGCGAGCGCACCAGTTGTTTCTCTGGCAAATCGGTGCATATATAATTGAACTTGTCAAGATTGCGGCTTGTTGCAGTGCCCGTAAGAACGATGGTTTTGTGCCTGTTGTCGAGAAAAAACTGCAGATTGCCTATCACTATGCGTATGTCGGCGAAATAATGTACATACTTTTCCGGGTGATTGGCAGCAAGTTCGGCGAAAGAACCGAACGTGTCGATGTGCACCATAGGCATCACCGACTGCAAAATATGCTTCAACCCCAACACGGCAAGCGTGTTGGGGTCGATAATAGCAAAATTCGGTATTGCGTCGTGAGAGCGTGTCATTTTTTCCAAAACATCGGTGTTATGTCGGTAAAGTCATCGTTTACGGCACGCTTGTAAAGCCGCTGATTTGTGGTGCGATCCTTCAAGCAACCCAGTTTCTCGATATACGGACCGAGTTTAACATAGTCGAAATCGGTCTTTTGCAATGCTCCCGGGAATTGTTGGCGGCCACTGTACCATGCCACTTTCAGATGTTTGTGCTCGCGGTGAAGGTGGCGTGCCAATGTGGCGACATACGAAGGCTCGGCATCACCGCCCATGAAACACACGCAAGTGATTTCGCCTTCATAGTCGGACACAAGGCCATCAAGCACCGTTGGAGTGAGAGGCTCGCCAATATCTTCCCACAGGTACTGGCTGTGGCAGCCTGGACACCGGCAAGGACACCTCGTGATGTTTATGGAGAGTGTAACCTCATCGGGTATTTCCTGGAATACTATTCCTGTGTTAAGATACTTCAACATGAGCCGGTTACTCTACATATTTGTTCTTTTCTGCGTAATAACGCCGTCCGGCCTCCTCCTGACGGGCTTTCGAGAAATTGCTCACTCGCTTGAGGTAGCCTATTATGCGCGTCATGTAATCAACGTTCTCGCTGCCGCAATGCGGGCATTTCTTGAGGTAACGTTTGTCTATGTGGCCGCATTCGTTGCATATAGTGTTGGGAATGTTGAACGTGAAATAGTTGCATCCTTCCTTTGCCGCAACGCGCAACAACTGACGGTATTGGGCCTTTGAGAGATGCTCTTCAAGATTCATGTGCAGTGCCGAGCCGCCGGTGAGGTGCTCAATGTAAGG
>CAVDJG010000321.1:0-2658 GCA_963609005.1 Acidaminococcaceae bacterium | reverse complement strand
GCCATACATACAGTGGAATGCGGTTGGTTTTCGCGCTTGCGCCTACGGTGGCGAGAATGAGCGCGAGCATCATGATGATTTTCTTCATTTTTTATGATTTTCTATTAACAGATAGGTTTTAAGAGTTTGTGCATAAAGAGTCATGGCACTGTGGCCTGTTGTGGTTTCTACCGTCGGCATGAGGTAAGGCCCGGTTCACCGCTGGCGTTTCAGTTCATAGAATTTTGCCGTTTCGCCTTCGGCCTCGTTTCCGAGTGAGTCAGTGAGCACCACGGCGGTGTCGCCTTTGAGCTTGTAGTAGTTCTGCTCTCCGCTCGAAGGTGTTAAGAGTTGCATAACCCCATTTTCGAGCATGTGCCAGATGCCGCTTTCCTGACGCACCGTTTCGCCGTTGCCTGCATTGGTTTGCGTGAGTTCGTAGGTGCTGTCGGCATTGACGGTGAGTTTGGTGTCGAGCCCTGGCGCATCGGCGGCTGGCATCGTTCCCGTGTAGGTGGCCGAGGTGGCATTTGCCGTGTCGGCCGTGGCCACAGCAGTTGTGTCTGTTGTGCCGGGTGCGGCTGTCTTTCCGTTGTTGCATGCTGTTGCCAGCAAAATTGCCGCGCATGCGGCCAAGATAGATTTCTTCATTGCGTTTTGTTGTTTAAGTTATAGTGCGGCAATCGTAGCCGTTGTGGTGCGTTGCACCTTATTTATATATGCCCTGTGCTTTGCTTACGCTTGCTTTTGGTGTGGGGCAAAATGATATATATTACTGCAAAGTTAGTTATTATTGCTGCATGGCGGCACGCGTATCGCGTTATTTTTCAAATCTTAACATTATGAGGAGGGCTTCAATAACTCTGTGGATTTAAAAAGTAAATGTAATATTCTGTATTTGTGTTAAAGAATATTAAACGGGGGGGGGTAAAAGGAAAATCGCTTACCTTTGAAGTTGAAAGGCAGAAAGCAGGTTTTTCTGCCATGTATAAGTCGAAGAAAATGATTTCAAACTTACTGTACAAATTATATTGGAGGCTGACCGTAAACACATGGCAAGTGGGATTTCCGCAAGCAACAACGCTCGAGAATATCGTAGCCGGCCGTCCTTATGAGATAAAACTGCTGAAAGGCGTGCCCAACGACCGGTGGTATGCCGACCCGTTCATACTCGATGTCAGTCCGACGCACATCACACTGCTTGTAGAGGAATTTCAGTTGTCGTGCATGAAAGGGCGCATTGCACGCCTCTATATATCGCGTACAGACTATAAAATAGATCGCAACGACACTCTGTTGGATTTAGACACCCACCTGAGCTTTCCTACTATTGTTCGCACGGATGACGGCGTGTATATTCTGCCCGAGAATTTGGCGGGTGGCAAGTGGCGGGCATACAAGTATGACGAAGCATCGGCCAAGTGCATACTGCCCTGCACTGTATGTGAAGAACCGTTGGTTGATGCCGTCATGCAAGAAATAGACGGCGAAAAATATATCTTCGCCACGCTGAAAGACAATGCCAACGGGAAACATCTGCGCATCTACCGACAAGACCGACAAGGTGCATTCAAAGTATGCCAAACCGTCACGTTTGCCGACAATACGGCAAGAAACGGCGGCGCATTCTTTCACATAGACGGCCGTATGTACCGTCCGGCACAGGATTGCAACGGCGGCTACGGTATGGGTCTCTCCATACAAAGGGTGGAGAGAGATGCCGATGGACAGTTTGTGTTCACCGAAACGAAAAGATTGCGGTCGCCGAGAAAACATCTTGATCAAGGACTTCACACGCTCAACGAATACAAAGGGGTGACGGTAGTAGATGTGTCGTCATACCGACATCCGCTAATCGGCAGTGTCGTTGACCGTATTTGGCATTGGTTAGGGTGGCCTACGCAGCTCAAAAAATAATCTGTGTAAGAAAACTGTTTCGTTTGACGGGTAAAAAACAACGGTATGGTGTTGTGCGATTTTGTCTTTATCGCAACACCATACCGTTGACATATAGTTTTATGCACCCAGTCACAGGGCTTTGGCCGAACCTGCGCTGCCTTTGAATGTCACGCGATAGGTTTTGCCTTTTGTGGTTTTGAAGCGCAGTGTGAGGTCGCCGTAGCGCACTGTGCACGGTGTGCCTGAACATGAGCGCACGTCGGCATGGTCGAGTTTTCCGTCTTTCCATGCTATGTCGACGATGAAGTTACCGCGTGCACACAGTCCTTTTATTTCACCGTCTTTCCATGCGTCGGGCAGGGCGGGCAGCAGATGCACAAATCCCATGTGGCTTTGCATGAGCATTTCGGTGATACCGGCAGTGCCACCGAAATTTCCGTCGATTTGGAACGGTGCGTGTGTGTCCCACAGGTTGTCGAGCGTTCCGTTTTTCAGAAGGTTTCCGAAGAGCAGATAGGCGTGGTTGCCGTCGTGCAGACGTGCCCACTGGTTCAGTTTCCAACCCATGCTCCATCCGGTTGCTCCGTCGCCGCGGTGCTCAAGCACTATTCTTGCCGCCTTGGCAAGTTGTGGCGTAGTTACCGGCGAGATGGTGTGGCCAGGGTGCAGACCGAACAGGTGGTTGACATGACGGTGCTCGTCTTTTGGGTCGTCGATGTCGCGCGACCACTCCATGAGTTGCCCGTAGCGTCCGGTCTTGTAGGGAGCGAGGTGTTTAAG
>CAVDJG010000320.1:0-2666 GCA_963609005.1 Acidaminococcaceae bacterium | reverse complement strand
ACGACGTACAGCATACCGATAAGGGCGAACTCGCTGGAGAAAAACGTGGCGCGGCGCACGAAACTGATGCGCAGACACAAGACGGCAACGCATAAGCGCATAGCCACGCAAGCCGCTGCACTGTGCCGGAAGGCATTTGCTGGCCACCGACAAGCGGCTGGAAAAAACATGCCTGCATTGCAGCAATATCGATTTTAATGTGTAATTTTGTCAGCAAATGGATACATCCGAACTGCGAAAGATAAAACAACGCTACAACATCGTGGGCAACTGCGATGCGCTTAACCGCGCACTCGATGTTGCACTTCAAGTGGCTCCTACCGACCTCTCGGTGCTGATAGTGGGCGAAAGCGGCGTGGGCAAGGAAATAATCCCGCGCCTCATACACGACAATTCACCGCGAAAGCACAATAAATATTTTGCAATAAACTGCGGCTCCATACCCGAAGGCACCATCGACAGCGAACTCTTCGGACATGAAAAGGGGGCTTTCACCGGCGCAATAAACGAGAGCGAGGGCTATTTCGGCACTGCCGACAAAGGCACCATATTCCTTGACGAAGTGGGCGAACTCCCGCTTGCCACGCAGGCAAGGCTTCTGCGTGTGCTTGAAACAGGCGAGTATATACGCGTTGGTGGACAGACCATATTGAAAACCAATGTGCGCATAGTGGCAGCAACCAACGTCAACATGCGCAAGGCAGTGAGCGAGGGCAGGTTCAGAGAAGACCTTTACTATCGTCTTAACACGATACCCGTGCAGATTCCGCCGTTGCGCGACCGTGGAAACGACATTCTGCTGCTATTCGGGCTGTTTACAATGCAGATGGCCGACAAATACCGCATACCGCGCATAACGCTCACCGACGACGCAAAAGCCATGATGCTGCGCTACAAGTGGCCGGGAAACGTGAGGCAACTGAAAAACATTACCGAACAGATGTCGATACTCAGTGCCAACCGTGAGGTTGATGCCGAAGCCTTGAAGCAATTCATTCCGCAAGATCCTGAAAGCACCGAATTGGCTACTGTGGCACACGGCGGACAACATTCCTACGAAAGCGAGCGTGAGATATTATACAAGATACTCTACGAACTGCGCGGCAACGTGAGCGACCTAAGGCGCGAACTTTCCACATTGCGCAAGCAAATCGACGACAATGCACCGCAGGGCGGACAACAACACCACTACGGCAACCAGATAAGTTCGCTTTCGGGCGATGCCCAGATAGCGCAGAGCACGGCATACATGCCTGCCGTAGTGCGGCGAACCGATGATGCGCCCGTGGAAGAAGTTGAGGCCGAGGAAATTGATGAGTACGGCGAAACACGCCAAGGCGAGACTGCACCGCAACAGAGGCGGACTGCCATGGATGCACCGCTGCACTCCGACAGCGAACCGCACAACTTGAACCTCGAGGAAATAGAGCGCATGACAATAGAGAAAGCGTTGGAACGCAACAAAGGCAACCGCAAGAATGCAGCTGCCGAATTGGGTATATCCGACCGTACACTATACAGGAAAATAAAGCAATATGGTCTTGAATGACAAGATGAGACGACGCATTACACATTATATTATATGCACTGCACTGGCACTGTCGGCTACGGCGATGCTGCACTCGTGCGCGTTCAAGGGCTACAAGTTCAACGGAGCGAGCATCGACTATACAAAGACAAAAACAATACAGATAGCCGATTTCCCAATACGTTCAAGTTATGTGTGGGGACCTATGGGGCCGTTGTTCAACAACCAGCTCAAGGATGAATTTGCCAACCACACCAAACTCATTCAAGTGAAGCGTGGCGGCGACCTGAAAATAGAAGGCGAGATAACGCAATATACGCAGCGCAACAAATCGGTGGCAAGCGACGGACGATCGGCACAGACCGAATTGTCGATAACGGTAAACGTGCGATTTACCAACAACACCAACCACAACGAGGATTTCGAACAGCAGTTCACCGCATCAAAGTCGTATGAAACGACACAAAGTCTCAACTCGGTGCAGGAAGAACTCGTGACACAAATGGTGAAAGACCTCGCCGAACAGATATTCAACGCAACCGTTGCCAACTGGTGACAAGACAACAACGCCAAACAACAGCATGGACCTGACGCGACTTATCGACCATCCGGAACTGATGAACAAGGAGACATTGTACGAATTGCGCAACATTGTCGCCCACTATCCGTATTACCAGCCGGCACGACTGCTCATGCTGCAGAACATCTATCTGCTGCATGACACCTCGTTTGACGACGAACTGCACCGCGCGGCAATATACATGACCGACCGCCGGGTGCTCTTCAATCTTGTCGAGGGTGCACACTATGCAATAAAAAGCCATACCAAAACCGAAACCGGTGAAGACCGTGAACGGCACGGCGAAAACCGCACACTGTCGATTATTGACAATTACCTTGACACGACCGGCACCGAAACTGCCGAGACAGAAGAACCACAACGTAAACCCACACCAGCCGATGCCGCCATCGACTATGTGGCCTATCTGCTGAAAGCCGAAGCCGATGACGACAAGGAAACGCAAGACGAAGGTCCGCAGATGAAGGGACAGGAGCTTATCGACACCTTTATAAACAAGGAAGGAGGCAAGATAACGCTTCAGGAAGAGCCCACCTACACACCACAGATAGAACAGCA
>CAVDJG010000319.1:0-2675 GCA_963609005.1 Acidaminococcaceae bacterium | reverse complement strand
GCGTTACCTTCTTTAACACCTCAGCATCGACAATTCTGTTCACATGCAAGCCAGACAAGAATTTGGGCTTTACCCACTTGTTGTTCCACAACTCCACGTTTTTGTTCCCGGCAACCAAGCGGCACAGTCTCATCTTGTATGGTAAGGTTCCGTTTTTCTTGTCGTGCTGATACGTGATGTTCTGGAGCCAAAGTTGGTTGTAGTCAGAGTTTGGCTGGTTACATAGCTTAGAATAAACAAGGTTGATGATTGCGCTTTTCTCCTTTTCGTCTTTCAAAGAATCCACCATTCGGCTAAGAACCCGCAAAGCGTAATGGCAACAGCCCACATTCTCCAATGCTATCTGGGCACATACTGCCGACATTGCTCGAATGCTGCCACCCACAAGTCGGCGTTGCTTCGTAAGTTTTTTAGTCTCTGGCTCACCGTCTCCAAAAAGCGGAAAGGTTGTAAATTCCGCTTCATAGGGTTTCAGCCAATCTTCGATGCGCTTGTCCACATCGGATAGCATGGTCTTGATTGAACCGCTGTCAGGATATTGTCGAGCAAACATAAGAATGTAGAGCAGGTGCTTCTCGAAACTGTCGAAGTCGCAACCTTTCTTGTTAAATATAGGCGTGTTGTAGATATAGGCAAGTTTATCGGGCTTGATTGCGTCTGTAACAACACTCTCGCTGATCTTGGTTTTCTTGCTGTTCATGCGGAAGTTCAAACTCTCCAACACGTGCTGAAGAGCATATGAAATCTTCTCAAGTTCATCCTTATCGTTACAAAAGATGCGATAGTCGTCACGGTAACGGATGACTTCGTATGGGCTCTGTATGCCTTCTCTTTTTATCGCTTCATGGAATAACAGGTCGGAATAGCCAAGAATGATTTCACCGATAAAGTCAAATATGGCACTTCCCTGAGGGATGCCAATATTGCGTCCCTGCTGGAAGGCGCGAAGACACTTTTGGATATTCTTGGCAACCAGATTCCCTGTTTTATTCTCATACTCAGTCCCTTGAAATGAGAATGCCCAATCAAATGCTTGCGGATTTACCGAGCCATAACAGTTTGTGATGTCTGTGACAAACATATAACGATATTCCAAAGAAAGCTCTATGCTACGTTGTTCCATGGAACTCCACCAGTTAAGTATAGTCGTAGATTTATGAAACGGCTCTTTCTCTTTAGGTATTACGGGTAAGGCACAAGATGTAATATGGGGAACGCTGAACTTCTCAAATAATTGCTTTATAACCGTCCATGACTGCTCATTACAAATTTCTCTAACAAGAAAATAATAAAGAAATGGGTTTGCCAGAATAATGGGACGAACAGCATAACGACCATCCTTGTTTAGCAAAATATCAAGATTCACATCCGGTAATTGCTCCGGAGATATGCCCTCTTGCAAACACTCCTCATAAGGCATTTCGCCAACCGTATTCTTGACATTTTGAAGCAATTCATCGAATACGAAATATTCCGGCAGTTCAAACCCGTGATATTGTTCTGATTTCAAAAAGAAATCCATTGCCTCTTTATGATTAAGGCTAAGAATGTTTTTTGTTTTATCTGTCATAGATATTACGATGATTTAATGTTCAACATATGGCTTCATGGGGTGCTGAGTCAATCAGCAAGGCAAAATTAACGAAAGTATTTGAAGAAACTGTTTTTTGGAGAGTCAAAGTTGTTTTTTCCATTGGATGTAGTGCCTACCTGTAGTCCACCTGCAATGTGGGGAATGCTTAAATTTTGCCGCCTTGCCGGGATGGTAAATTAAGATTTTTGAGTAATTTTGTGAAGAATATACATGTGGTACCGACAACCACTGCATTCAATCCATCTATATGATCACACGACAATGCAAAATGAGCCGACAGCTCATATTTTCCATATTAATTACGACGGCTGCATTATGCGCATGTCACCACTCGCCGCATGCCACCGAGGCTAAAGAACGTGGAGTCAAGGCCGCGGCTGCACTGCTTGCCACCGACCCTGCCGACACGCTTGCCATGCAGACGAGTGTGCTCGATGCAAAAGCCGCCCAAAGCGAGTATGCCTTAATAGGCGACTCGGTGGCAGTAGAGATTTTCGACCAGGCATTCCGCAACTATGTGACTGAGCACAATGCGAAACTGGCCGCGCAACTGTTTAACGACAACACAAAATGAGCCGCACGCACAGCCTTACTCCACATTGTGGCTTAATGGCCGCGCTACTCGTGGCCATCATGGCTTGCCTTGCCTGCAGCAACGCCAAGAGCACAGAGCAGGGATACCTGATGGCCACAAGATTCAAGCAGGCCTGGGCCGACAGCACCGCCGTCACCGAAACTGCAAAAGCCGTGAAAGCCGCGCTCGACAGTGCCGACAACCGCGACGCATTTGCCACCGCGTTCATCGCCACCATCGACAGCACACGCAACCCGGGCCTCACGGCCGCGGCACACGCCACTGTGTTTCCGGCCGACGAGGCCGCACGCAAAGTGGCGTCACTGATAATAGGCTCTCTGCAAAGCGGACATGACGGCCGTGCCACATACGTCCAACTACAAGCCACCTACAAAGGGTTCACCATAATGGGGCGCAACGACCTCATAGCCGCCACAAACGCTGCTTTGCAGGCAGAAGTCGACGGTATGCCTGTCGACAAGCAGATGCAAGTGTATGCCGCAGCCA